>JACUTX010000002.1 GCA_014859615.1 Desulfuromonadales bacterium
GCCTATCCATTCGGCCCATCGGCAGGGGTGGTTATATTGCAGCTGAAGTCAAAATTTCCATATAAAATGTCTGTCATCCCCGAATGTGTTAATCGGAGATCCAGAATTTAAATTTTTAAGATCTGGATTCCCGATCATAATCGCCTCGGGAATGACCCTATGCCTTTGCCTCACTCTGCGTACCCTGCGTCGTCTGCGAGAGACGCCTTGCCATCGGTATCTGGGGATATATTGTAACCGCAGGCAAAATTTTGCACAAAAAAAGGGGGACTGAATCAAATTCAGCCCCCCTTGGGTACGTCTAAATCGCGATGTAAACGGTTGTTATGCGCACTCCGAATAACCGCAGGCGTGGCAGACACAGCAGCCCCCTTCGTGCTCGACCGGGCCGCCACATTCAGGGCAGGCACCGCTGTCGGTGATATGGACGTAATCTTCTTCGTGGTCAGCCATATGCATCTGGATCGCTTTGGCGACCGCATCCGAGCAGGAGGTGACGCGGTTATTGCCGAATCCGGCCGGTTTGTGGCAGGTGATGCCGATCATCTGCTTGACCGTCTGCCGGGCCTGTACGCCGCTGCGCCAGGCCAGAGAGACGAGTCGGCCGATCGCTTCGCACTGACTGGAAGCACAGCCGCCGGCTTTCCCCATGGTGGTAAAGAGTTCGAAGACACCACGTTCGTCTTCATTGATGGTGATATAGAGCGGGCCGCAGCCGGTCTCCATCTGGTAGGTCGATCCCTTCAACGCCCGCGGCCGTTCGCGCTTGCGCCGCCCCTTGCCGGACTCAAACGGAACCGCATCTTCAGGCTTCACTTCGGCTTTGCCGACCGAGAGGACCTGCATGTCGCGACTGCCGTCGCGGTAGATGGTGACCCCTTTGCAGCCGCTGGTGTAAGCGAGGCGGTAGACGGTTTCGACGTCGTCGCGGGTGGCGCTCTTGGTGAAGTTGACGGTTTTGGAGACGGCGTTGTCGGTGTACTTCTGAAATGCCGCCTGCATCTTGATGTGCTCTTCGGGCGAGATGTCGTGCGCGGTCAAAAAGACGTTGCGGACATCCTCGGGGATCTCCATGATGCCGTGCAGGGTGCCGTGCTCGGCTATTTTCTCCATGAGCTCTTTGGAGTAAAAGCCGCGTTCTTTGGCGATTTTTTCAAACATCGGGTTGACTTCGATCAGTTTGTCTTTGTCGAGAACCTGGCGAATATAGGAGACCGCGAAGAGCGGTTCGACACCGCTGGAGCAGTTGGCAATAATCGAGATGGTGCCGGTCGGGGCGATGGTGGTGCTGGTCGCATTCCGGATCTTTTTGCCCCCTTTGACGTCGAAGATACTCCCTTTAAAGTTCGGAAAAGCGCCGCGTTCTTCTGCCAGCAGGGCGGAGTAGTTGCGGGAGGTATCGGTAATGAACTTCATCACTTTTTCCCCGACTTCGACCGCTTTATCACTTCCGTAGCCGATGCCGAGCATAATCAGCAGATCAGCCCACCCCATGACGCCGAGCCCGATCTTGCGATTGGAGCGGGTCATTGCATCGATCTCTTTGAGTGGGTAGTTGTTCACTTCGATAACATTGTCGAGGAAGCGGGTGGCGAGTTCAACCGTCTTCTTCAACTTCTCCCAGTCGATCTCTCTCCCTTTCACCATCCTGTTCAGATTGATCGACCCGAGATTGCACGACTCATAGGGGAGCAACGGCTGTTCACCGCACGGATTGGTACTTTCGAACTCACCGATATTCGGAGTCGGGTTGTCACGATTGAGGCGGTCGAGAAAGACGATCCCCGGTTCGCCGTTCGACCAGGCCATGTCGACAATATGTTCGAATACCTTGCGGGCTGCCATCGATTTGACCTTGCTGCCGTCGCGCGGGCTGATGATGTCGTACTCGCTGTCATTTTCCACCGCTTCCATAAACCCTTCGGTGATACCGACGGAGATGTTGAAATTGGTCAGCACCGTCTGATCGCGTTTGCACATGATAAAGTCCATGATATCGGGGTGGTCGACACGCAAAATCCCCATATTGGCGCCACGCCGTGTCCCTCCCTGCTTGATCGTCTCGGTGGCGGCATCAAAGACCGACATGAAAGAGAGCGGGCCGGACGAGACGCCGCTGGTCGATTTGACGATGTCGTTAGCCGGACGGATGCGGGAGAATGAGAAACCTGTGCCGCCGCCGCTCTTATGAATCAGCGCCGTGTTCTTGATCGCTTCAAAAATGCTCTCCATCGAATCGCCGACCGGCAGGACAAAACAGGCTGAGAGTTGTCCAAGCTCCCGTCCGGCATTCATCAGGGTCGGTGAGTTTGGGAGAAACTCAAGCTCGGTCATCATTCGATAAAATTCTTTAGAGAGCTTTTTGCTGTCTTGTCCGGTTTGAAGTTTCTCCTCGGCCGAGGCGATGGCATCGGCGACGCGCTGAAACATCTCTGCCACGGTTTCGAGCGGTTTTCCGTCTTTATCCCGCTTCAGATAACGGCGCTCAAGAACGGTGATGGCATTGTCGGTTAGTGGCAGTTGTTCCATCTTGATTTTACTGATCGTTTTGCTGGTCATGTTCTCCCCCAAAAAGAGAATGCTGTTCAATATGCTGGAATAATTACAGAAACGTCCGGGTTAAGATTTGCAAGGGATACTTTTGTCTACAGTTAAGCTTAATGGATACACTATCTAGTGTTGTGTGCAAAGTTAAACCACAATATGTCGTGTCCGTCAAGAGGGAGAAATGTAATTTTTTTTAGTTCTGTCATTTCAGTCGGTTAGCGCTGCAGAGTTGCATTTCATCGATTTATAACCGATTTCTTTAATTCATAACATGCTGAAAACAGCTGTAAATTTCTTTACATCGTTTGTGTTGACATGTTATGAGAATGAAATAATTAAGCTTTAGTGTTTCTTTCCTGTTGTTTTCTGTCGTCCGTCACATTTCCAGTCTCCTATCGGACGATCATATTATTATCTGCTTTATCTATCAGGAATTTCTTTTGTTATGGCTGAAGCCGTTTTGGATGAACAGACTCGCATAGCCGATGAACTGCGTGAAATGAGGGAGATCCTTTCTGTCGCGCAGGTTGTTGTGTCGTCGCTCGATCTTGATGAAGTTCTGCATGTCATCCTCTGCGGTGCCATGGCAATCATGGAGACCCCTGCCGGCAGTATTGCGCTTTATGACGAATCTGTCTCCAGCGTTCATCTACGTGTTCATGCCGGGCTGAGTGATGAATTTGCCACCAAAAACCGTTGGTTGGTTAAAGAGGGCGGCCTGACTCATCATATCCTTGAACAGGGGGGGCTGTTCGTCGTTGAAGATACCGATAAAGCTGAATTTTTTAAAAATCCAATTGCAATTGGTGAAGGGATCCGTTCCCTGATTGCGGTGCCGCTCAAAATTCAGGATAAAATTGTCGGGATACTTTATGTCGATGACTTCAAGCCGAGACGGTTTCAGGAACATCGCCTCAGAGCTTTAAATATTCTGGCTTCTTTTGCTTCCATGAGCATCAACAATGCTCAACTCTATGCAGAGACGCAAAAGCTCGCTTGTACTGACGGTTTAACCGGTATCTACAACCATCGGCAGTTCAAGCAGATGTTATTTGAGGAGTTGTCGCGAGCCAAACGCTACAATAAAAAGATGGCGGTGATTATGCTCGATATCGATAATTTCAAACTGTTTAATGACAGTTATGGTCATCCGGCCGGGGACAAAGTCCTCGCCGCTCTCGGATGTCTTTTGAAGAAAACCTTGCGTGACTCTGATTTTGCCTTTCGTTACGGAGGGGAAGAGTTCATGGCTATTTTGCCGGAGACCGGCATTACATCGGCGGTGGCTGCTGCCAACCGGATCGCAGCTGCGATCCGGGAAAACTCACACCATTTTCTAGCCGAGATTACACCGGATCAGAAGATAACGGTCAGTATCGGCGTTGTGGTCTATCCCCGCGATGGAGCGGATGAAGTCTCCCTGTTGCACGTCGTTGATGACATGCTCTATAAAGCGAAAGCCTCCGGTAAGGATCGCGTCTGCTTTCGAAAAAAGTTGTCTGATGCCGAGTGAAAAGATTCTTATTATCGATGATGAAGAGGGGATGCGTAAGCTGCTTGCCCGGGTTCTCATCAAATATGGCTACGAGACGGTCACTTCAGGAAGTGGTGATGAGGCACTCTCCCTTATCGAAAACGATACCTTTGATCTTATCATCACTGATATCAACATGCCGGGGATGGATGGACTGCAACTTTTAAGAGAGGTTAAGTCGTTCGATCCGGCTCTGCCGATCATTGTTATGACCGCTTATGGCACCGTTGAAAGCGCCGTTCAGGCTTTGCGCTCCGGTGCTTACGATTATATTACCAAACCGTTTGAAACCGATGAAATCCGTCTTGCCGTCTCCAGGGTATTTGAACGCGAGCGGCTTCTGGCCGAAAATCGCTATCTGCATGAACAACTCGATAGCCGTTATAAATTCAGCGGTATCTCCGGAAAATCGCCGGCAATGGAACGGGTTTTTGATATGACCTCTTCTGTCGCCGCATCGAACGCCAACGTTCTGATTACCGGAGAGAGCGGGACAGGTAAAGAGCTGGTTGCGCGATCGATTCACAGCAGTTCACCCCGTCGGGACAAACCGTTCATTATCCTGAACTGCGCCGCCGTGCCGGAAAATCTTCTGGAGAGTGAGCTGTTCGGTCATGAAAAAGGGGCGTTTACCGGAGCGACCACCAGTAAAAAAGGGCGGTTTGAACTTGCCGATTCCGGCACTTTGTTTATCGATGAAGTCGGCGAAATGAGCATGACGGCACAGGTGAAGCTGCTGCGTGTGCTTCAGGAGCAGGAGTTTGAACGGGTCGGGGGGACACGAACGATTCGCTGCGATGTCCGTCTGGTCGCCGCGACAAACCGGAATCTGGAGGAGGCCGTCGGAGACGGTCAGTTTCGTGAAGACCTTTATTATCGCCTGAATGTTGTCAATATTCATATGCCCCGATTGCGTGAAAGACGGGAGGACATTGAGTCTTTAGCCCGTCATTTTATTGCAAAATACGCCGCAGACACCGGGAAGAAAATTGATGATATCTCTCCCCGCGCCCTCAGCTGTCTGCTCGCTTATGAATGGCCCGGCAATGTGCGGGAATTACAGAACGTTATTGAGCGAGCTGTGGTTCTGGCCAAGGGAGTGATTCTGACGCCGCTCGATTTTCCCCAGACCCTGCAGGATGATTCGAGTATTTGTGTTGCGGTTCCGGGGCAAGATGGCAATCTAACCGAAATACTTGAGGATTTTGAGCGTCAATTGATTATTCAGACTCTGCGTCGTCATGCAGAATCACAGACGAAAACAGCGGCTGTGCTCGGGATCAAACGAACGACGTTGCGTTATAAAATGCAGAAATATGGTCTGGTCTGATCTTCGATTGACAGAAAGTCGTCATTTTTGCCGTGGTTGCGTCTTCTCCTGGCCGCAATGACGGCTTTTTCGTGAAATTTTTTCTGTTTTGAACTGGTATGTAATTTGCTCTACTCTGCATACACGAGGATCTCTCTTTTATTGTCAGAGAATAACTTTGTCTGCCAAAGTATTGTCTGTTTTTCGGAAATAACATGCATCGTCGCTTACTCACTGTTTTTTTCTCCCTGCTGCTGGTTACTGTTTTTGGTTTTGCTGTTTTTAAAGCCGAAAGCAATATACCGGTCGATCGACTCTATGCTCTGCACCTCAGCCAGGCGCCGACCGATAGCGAATGGGCGAGAGCTCTGCCGCGGCTGATCGAGACGCGAGGAGGAAAGAAGAACGAGCGTTCACGTCTGGGTGATATCGATGCGGATACCGTTCACACCTCGACCGCTTCCTGCCATCACGGCTCTTCCCTCCCTGATCCGATCATTGTTGACATGCGGGCTTTTTATACGGATCAGGAGCTGTTTCTTCGCCTTGAGTGGCGTGATGCGACAAAAGACGATGCGATGAATCAGTGGACTTTTGACGGCACGGTCTGGTCCTCAGCTGCGTCTTTTGAGGATGGATTTGGTCTGATGTGGGACGCGCGCGGATCCTTCCCCCGTTTCAACTGTTCTTATGCTTGTCATATCAGCGATTTCGGTGTTTCGGCCGATAACTTTCATGCCCGCAACAAGATGAAGATGGCCCGCCCTGACACGACTCTCGATCTCTGGAACTGGAAAGCGGGACGAACCGGACAGCTCGGCTTTGTTGATGATCGTCTGATTGATGAAAAGGGGATCCGCGGCGACCTTCCCGGTGAGCTGTTTCGTCCCAACTCTCTCTATTTTAACGCCGGTTCTAGTCGACAACCTTTTACACAAGGGGATGCGCCGCTCATCGACGCTGCCGGTGATTCTATTGAAGCGGTTTTTCGCATGGCCGGTTCAACCGTCCCCGGCTATCTGACCGACCGACCGGTCGGCAGCCGGGCTGATATTTCCGCTTTTTCCCGGCATGAAGAGGGGCGTTGGATCGTGGTTTTAAGCCGTAAACTCAACACGGGCGATCCGAAAGATGTTGTTTTCCTGCCTGGAGATGAATCAGGTGTCGCATTTGGTCTGTCTCTTATGGATAATACCCTGATTGAGCATTTTGCCTCAGGGAGTGAGGAACGGCTGGTGTTGATGCCGCGTGATATTACTGTTGTACAGGGAGAAGAATATAAATGATACGAATGCGTCTGTTGTTGCTCTGTCTTCTGGTTTTCGGGTTATTGCCGGGGTGTACTGAACCATCGAACGATTCCGTTTCGGTGGAGCTCGGTCATATCAGCGGGACAATTCTTACCCCCCTAGAAGGGACGACCCTTAATGTTTACAAAAAAGGGATGGATCTGTATGGTCCGCCTTTCACCTCTTCCAATCTGACCGGAGAAGACGGGAGTTTCGATCTCGCATTGCCTCCGGGTGAATATATCGCCGTCGCTCGCAAACGCAAAAACGGGGAGCTCTCCGGTCCGGTTCTGGCCGGAGATAACCGGAGTGACTTCATCACCTTGACCGTTAATGGCGATCAGCAGGGTCTGTCGATCATTGCTCCGTTCAAGGTCGGTGACAGCCGTCGCCTGACTGCGGAGGTTGCACAGACGCAGACGGGACTTTCAGGCCTTATTCTCGATAGTGACGGTCGTCCTGTCGAAGGGGCGAGGGTTCATGTTTATGATCATGTGCAGATGTCTGAGCGGCCGAAATTTGTTTCGGAAAAGACGGCACCAAACGGAAGTTATCTGATCTATCTCCCCAAAGGGGGGACCTATTATCTTGCGGCCCGCGACAAATTTGGCGGACCGCCCAAACTCGGTGATCTTTACGGTCGTTACGATCAGGGGACGATTGAACCGTCCGCAGTGGTGATCGAGGATGGGAAAATTCTGCAAAATATCGATATCACCGTAACCAAGGTCTGGTAATGAAGCGACTATTGACTCTTCTGCTCCTGAGTCTGTTGATCTCAGCCTGCCAGAATCAGAGAACTCTCGATCTGGATACTCTGGCCAGACAGGCCCGTGGCGGTGATGTCTCGGCAGGGCGGGAATTGGTTCGGCTTTTCGCCACGGCGACGCCCGAAGTCAATGACCGGCTTTATCGGATTGTTATTGAATCGGGGGATGCTGTTATCGAACCTCTGCTCGAAAATATCAAATCCCGACATCCTGAGCAGATGGAGAGGGTGATCGCTGCCCTCGGTACACTTAAGGTCGTTCGGGCTGTTCCGACGATTGCAGAGGTGTTGGCTGATACAGCTTACAAGCGCCGTTATGTTGCTGCCTGGGCGCTTGGTGAAATAGGGGCCCCGGATGGAATACCGGCGCTGATCAGGGCGCTGGATGACGATGTTATGCAGGTCAGACGTTATGCCACACGTTCCCTTGTCAAATTTAATCAGGGAGCAGTCGATCCGCTGATTGCAGCACTCGATACTTCGTCCGAACGCTCTACTGCCGCGATCATTCGCGCTCTTGGTGATATCGGCGATAAACGTTCACTCGATCCGTTGCTCAGGCACGTCTCTGGCCCGGTTCGCAATGAGGCGTTTCTGGCCCTTGGCAAGCTGCGTGATTCGCGTGCCGAGCAGGCGCTGATTCAAGGGTTGTCCGATACAGAGTGGCAGGTTCGCATGAACGCGGCGATGGCCCTCGGGTCGCTCGGCACCTCCCTGTCGGCAGCGCCTTTACGGCTCAGTCTTGAGGACGAGGTGATGGTTGTCCGTGAATGGTCAGCCCGTTCGTTGTCGACGATTACCGGTCATGCCGTCAATTACAGAGATGCGTCCGGCGAGATGGTCGCTCCTTATACGGTCTATCATTAAGGCTGGAAACTATGCGCGATAATATTTTTAACATCCCCGTTTTCGGTGCTTTACTCCGTTCCGTCTGGTTCTGGAGAATCGCCCGTCTGACGACTCTGGCTCTGACGGTGGCGATGATCGCCTGGGGCTGGCATCAGCATGCTGTTCCGGGTCTTTCGCTCCCTGATCCGTTGATGTATACAAACCTGACCAATCATCTCTTCTGGGTCTGGTGGCTGATGGGGATCGTCTTTATCGCTCTGCTGTTCGGTCGGCTCTGGTGTTCGGTCTGCCCGCTCGGCTGGCTGAACGGTATCGTCTCCCGCTTCGGTTTGCGCCGTGAGATGCCGGTCTGGTTGCGTAATTTTATATCGGTGACGCTGGTTCTGGTCATTTTACAACTGGCGATTTATTTTTTTAAACTCCATCGATTTCCGGACTATACGGCGATTCTGCTGACCTTTTGTCTGCTGTTGACGATCGGCGCCGGTCTGTTGTATCGGCAGCGGGCCTTTTGTCTTCTGTTCTGCCCGGCCGGTGCGGTGTTTGGACTTTATGCCCGGGTGGCACCGTTTCAGCTTCGTGTCAAGCAGCCGTCGGTCTGTGCCGGTTGTGATAGCCAGCGCTGTGTCTCGGAGCCGCAGGAGTGGCAAAAACATCAACTTGGCGGCTCTGTTCTTTATCGGCATCGGCGTCTCGATGGTTGCCCGGTCGATCTTGTTCCGGCTGCGCTCGCCGATAGTGCCGATTGCACCTTTTGTCTCAACTGCTTCCATAATTGCGATAAAGAGAATATAAAAGTCGGCTTTCGCCCCTGGCTGGCAGATATCGAGACCGGCCTGCGCAGGAGTGAAACGCTTTTTTTTCTGGTTCTGTTCGGTATGTTGACCGCCAATTTCAGCAAGGTTTATGTTGAGCTGCGTCAGCTGCTCTTCTGGCTGCCGCAGGAGGTGGCCGTGCTCCTCGGCTGGCAGGAGTCGGGATACTATGTTCTGGCGGCGATCTGGGTCGCTCTGCTCTTGCCGTCCCTTTTGATGCTGCCGGGTTATCTGATTTTACGTGCTGCCGCGATCAGAACGACCTCGATAACTGACCCCGATGCCGGGCCCGGCCTTTTTGTTCATGATGAACGGTCCGGTTTCTGGAGTTCCGTCGGCCAGTTGGCTCTGCCGATGATTCCGGCACTCCTCACCGCTCATGCTGTTTTGGCGATCGTCAAGATTAACGCCAAGGCCGCTTATCTGCCGTTTGCTCTTGTCGACCCTTCCGGCGTTAAGAGCTTTCTGGCGATGAATGTCATGCAGACGGTCGCAACTCCGGGCGCTGTGATCTCCCTCGATATTCTTAAATGGGTTGTTCTTCTTCTGTTGATCGTCGGTCTGTTCCTCTCCTTTCTGGTTGCCAAAAAGGTTGCTGTCCGACAAGGTCGCCCCGGCTTTTTACCAGCAGCGATTGTTTCGGTTCTGATTCCGACCGTCTGCTATTTTTCAACGGTGATTGAATGGCTATTCGTCCGCTGATTCTAATGTTGAGCTTTTTGCTCCTGATGCTTTTGACCGTACCGGTTTTCGCCTGTTTTGGGCCGAAGCTCTATCTCGGTATCGGGGAGAGCCCGACGGATCAGGTTTTGACCTCGTTTGTCGCCATCTTCATCAAGGAGACGACCGGAATCGATGTGGAGCGAACCCCTTTAGCCGGGCGCGATCCGCAAGCTGAGATTGCTGCTGAAAAAATCGATTTTTCCTTTATACCAAAGCATAGAGACGGTTCTGTGGTCCTGATGGAAATTACCGGTTTTTCACCCTTGATTACCGGCCCGCGAATCGATAACGACCTGCAGTTTACTACGGTGCGAACAACTCTGGCCCGTCTTGAGAAGAAGCTGACCGCCGGTCATGTGCAAGCATTAGTGGCAGAAGTTGACACCGGGGCGTTGGCAATGGATGTCGTGCGGCATTTCCTGATTGTGCAGAGATGGATCTGATGCGTCATTTTTTAATATTAATTCTTCTCACTCTCACGGCCTGTTCGCCAGCCGCATTTGTGGCAGAGCCTTATCTGTCACCACCGCCGGCACCGGTTTTGTTGGCACCGATCAGCGGTGTGTTGACCGGTGAAACAGTTCTTCAGGGTGAATATCTTCTGGTGGGCGACCTGCTGATTCCGAAAGGGAGTCGTCTCATCATCAAATCTGGCAGCAGCATATATGTGCGCCGGGCAGAGACGACCAAGATCGATCCGGAGTTTCTCTCTTCAATGACCGAGCTGCTGATTCGCGGCTCAATTCAGATCGAGGGGACGCCTGCGGAGCCGGTACGGTTTGTTCCCGAACAGAAGACGACGCTCGCTGATCCGGCCTGGGCGGGGATTATCCTTGATACCGCAGAGGCTTCTTCGATTCGATACGCTCAAATAAGTGGCGCCGAGACCGGTCTGTTGATGATTGATGCCGAGGTCGTTCTGAGCGACAGTCGACTTGAAATGAATCGTTACGGCGTGGTGATTCAGTCTGGATCTCCTCTGCTGGAACGTAATCTGATCAGCAATGGCGAGGGGGGCCTGTTTGTCTGGCAGGGTGCAGCGCCGAAACTGGTTGATAATATTATCCGCCAGAATGAAGAAGAGGGGATCACGATCGATCGGTCGAGTCGTCCCGTTTTAAGTCGTAATCGCTCGCAGCAGAATGCGATCGGGCTGGTCTCTGTGACTCTCTTTACGTCCGATGCTCTGCAGCTCTCTGAAAATACGACCGCGTGGCGTCAGCTGCTTTCCCGGCAGGAGTTGAAAAAATGATCCGCTTCCTGCTTATTGTCATTTTGATTCTGATCGGAACTCCGTCTCTGGCCGATCAAAAATATACAGGGGAAAATACCATCTGGAAGGATACCGCCTGGGAGGGTGATATTCTGATTGACGGTATCGTCACCGTCGCCCCCGGCGTGACCCTGGAGGTTCGTCCCGGCACTACGGTCCGTTTTACCCGGTCTGACAGTAATCAGGATCAGATCGGTGAGCATGAAATTTTTATCCAGGGGCGTTTTATTGCCCAAGGTACGGCTGAACAGCCGATTCTCTTTACCTCGGCAGAAGAGCGTCCGACCCCCGGTGATTGGGGGGCGATCAACATGATGGCTTCGATGCAGGAAAACCTGTTGGAGCATTGTCGGGTTGAATATGCTTATCGCGGTTTTCATGCTCATTTTGGTCGGGGGAGACTCTCTTATTCGACCTTCGCTTACAACAGGCGCGCTGCCCAGTTTCAGGAGTCGGATGTGCAGATTAATGCATGTTTGTTCAGCGACAACCTCAATGGTCTCCAATTTCGGGATTCAACCGTGACGATCGCCGACTCAGTGGTTCGCGGGAGCTACTGGGGAGTTCGTACTGTAAATAGCCGGGTCACGATGAACGATACGCTGGTTGAGAATAATCTGATCAACGGGATTAATTTCAAAGAATCTCAGGTTGAGCTGGACCGAATCACGGTTCGCAATAACCGCAGAGGTCTCTATCTGCAACGGACTTCCGGATCGATCGCCAGGTCGACCCTGATCGGGAATAGCGAACATGGTCTTTTTGCTGAAGAGTCAAATCTGACGGTCGACTCATCCCGAATTCTGGAAAATGGTCGCGCCGGAGTGCGGGTTTTGAATGCGACTCTGGTTTTGCAGGATAATCAGATCCTGGACAATGATCTCTTCGCCATGATTAACGATGGGACAGAAGATCTGCAGATCGTCGGTAACTGGTGGGGCAGCTCTGATATTAATGAGATTGCGACTCTGGTTCGTGATGGTCATGATCGCAACGGTTTTGGCCTGGTGACGATTCAAACCCCCTTAACTGCCCCTCCTCAGCTGGCAGAGTGACTGATATTAAAGGACAGTGTGTATGAGTTTAGGTATTAAATTTATTTTGAAATCAGTGGCGGGTCTCGTCTTGCTGCTGCTGACAGGATCTCTGTTGGCCGGTTGCGATGCGGTCAAGGAGCGACCAAAAATGCGGATCGGGTACATGAACTGCAACAGTGAAGCGGAGACCAGGGCGCGATTCGGTCCGCTAAATGAGTATCTCTCACAAAAGCTTGGTATCGATTTTGAACTGGTCTCCGTCGATACCCAGGAGTTTGCCGAGCGTTTTCATAAAGGCGAGTTCGATTTTACCCATACCAATTCACTGCTCTATATTATTTTGCGGGAACAGAAGAATCTGCGTCTTCTGGCGACGGAAAAACGGGGTCAATACGGCCCCAGAACAGCCGGAACCCTGATTTCGCGAAAAGATAGCGGGATAAAGACCCTCGCCGACCTGAAGGGGAAGTATCTGTTGTTCGGACCGCAGCTCGCTCCGTCGGGATTTCTGGCCCAGTATGATCTGATGCTGCAAGCCGGAATCAATCCGGAGCAGGATCTCGCCTATTACGGAATTCCGCGCGGTTCCTTCAAGCACGAGAAAGTTGTTTACGGGGTCTATTTCGGTAAATATGATGTCGCCGCCGCACCGGCTCTCGATCTGGAGTTGATGATCCGGGACGGCAAAATCACGGCGGATGATTTCAATATTATCGCTCAGAGTGAAATCTTCCCTTACTGCACCTTTGGCGCTGCCCGTCAGATTCCGGATGAGCTGGCTGAAAAGTTCAGGATGTTACTTCTCGATCTGACCCCTGAATCGACGGTTACTTACCAGAGTGAAACGGTCAAGGTTCTCGATTCAGCCTGGATTGACGGCTTTGCTCAACTGGAGGATGCCGATTACGATCCGATCCGGCGAATGGCCAAAAATGCTAACATGCCCCCTTATCAGGAGTTTTAATCTTGTTTCGTGATTTTTTCGATAGAGCGCACTGGTTTGCTTTAGGCGGATTAGTCATTGCTCTTTTTTACCTGCTCTTCTTCTCTCCGGTTGACGGGTCGACAGTCAGAAAACAGGATAAACGCCTCGAACTGGTTCTGCAGGAGAAGGCCAGAATCGCCTTTCTGCTCGAAACCTATGCTCCGGTCGAAGAACTTGCCGCTGCCGGGAATCGGGCGGCGGCTTTGTTGAAACTCGAAGAACTCGAACGGGATTTTCCCGGAGAAGCTCATGCTTCTATTCTGCGTGGTTCTCTGTTGCTGGAGCAGGGGGCGATCGCCGAGGGGATTGCAGCTTATGTGCTCGGTGTACGGCAGAATGGTGATTATATCGATGCGCGCAGTCTGCTCGGTCGGCATCGGGAGATAACGGCTCTGGTTGAAGCAGAGCTCCCTCTTATCAAGGTCAGGGTCGAAAAATCCCCAAACAGCCGGACGTGGAACGAAGCGTTGAACAACATCTATTATCTGCAGAGTCGTCTGGCCGGAGGGTGCGAATGAGACGATTCCTGACCGACCGTCACATCTGGCTGGTTATTGTTTCGGGGGGAATTCTCGGAACATTCGGGGTGTTGCTCGCATTTTGGGGGAACCCTGAACACTCCGGCATCTGCATCTCCTGCTTTCTGGAAAATACCGCCGGAGCTCTCGGTCTGCACCCCGATACCCGGATGCAGTATCTGCGGCCGGAACTCCCCGGTTTTATCCTCGGCGCCATGGCGAGCGCTCTGGTTGGCAAAGAGTTTAAAACCCGCGGCGGCAAGGCGCCGATTTTTCGCTTTATGTCCGGTTTTTTTCTGCTTGTCGGCTGTACGGTTTTTATCGGTTGTCCGATTAAACTTTTTTTGCGACTGACCGCCGGAGATATGACTGTCTGGTCCGGCCTGCTCGGCCTTTTGGTCGGGATCGGTATCGCTACTCGCGGCTTGACCTCCGGCGTTTATATCGATCGGGGTGAGACGCAGCGCGGTGGCGGGGGGGTGCTGGTTCCGCTGCTGTTTCTCTTTTTTTTGCTGCTGCTGTTTGTCCGGCCGGCGTTTATCCTCTTTTCAGAACGGGGGAGTGCGGCTCAGCATGCTCCGGTACTGATCTCCCTGCTGGTCGCTCTGCTGATCGGTGTTTTGGCGCAAAGAAGCCGATTCTGCATCACCGGTGCGCTGCGAGATCTGTTCCTGATCGGTTTTCGGGCACCGCTCTTCTGGGGGCTTGTCGCCATGGTTCTGGCTGCGGTTGTTACCAGTCTCTTGACCGGGTCGTTTCGACTCGGTCTGTATGGCCAGCCCGGTGCACATTTTGACATGTTCTGGAGTTTTGCCGGGATGCTTCTGGTCGGCTGGATGTCGGTACTGATTGGCGGCTGCCCGTTTCGACAGCTGGTGAAGGCTGGTGAAGGGGATACCGACGCCGGAATGGTGGTCCTCGGGATGTTGACCGGCGCCGGAATTGTTCAATCGTGGAATATTTCAGCGACAGCGGCGGGGGTCTCTTTTTATGGACAGGTGGCTGTCCTGGTCGGATTGATCTTTGTCCTGACCACATCACTACTGTTTCGCGAGCGGGCGACCGCATGATCGTTAAGGAATGAGGTTAATGTGCAACGACTGAAGCGAAATCCCGATATTGTCTGGCGGGTTGAAAAACAGCGGGAAGCCTCGGTTCTCAAGGCTCTTGAAGCGGGATCCGATCCGGGTGAGCAGGGGACGGTTCTGCTGATTGTCAGCGGAACCATGCATCAGCTGAATATGATTGGCGGCACTATCTGGCAATCTGTCGATGGGAGTCGATCGCAAAAGCAGCTGGTCGATCTGCTGGCCGCTGAGTATGATGTGGACCGTGCAGAACTTGAAACTGATGTCTGTCTCTTCATTGAAGATCTGATACAGAGAGGGTGGTTGATTTATGACTGAGCCGTTTATCGAGCTGTTCTCTGCTCCTTTGACTTTCAACTGGACACTCTCTTTCCGCTGTAATTTCAGTTGTCAGCACTGTTACAGCCGCGAAGAGATGAGCGACGAGTTGTCGACAGAGGAGAACTTTCGGGTGATCGATGTTCTGGCTGAGCAGCAGGTTCCGTTTATTAATTTCGGCGGTGGTGAGCCTCTGTTATCTGCTGATCTCTATAAAATTGCAGCTTATGCAGTCAGTAAAGGGCTGAATCCGTCGATGAACTCAAACGGCTGGTTGCTCGATGAATCGGCGGCCGTCCGTTTGAAAGAGGTTGGCTTCAGAAGTGTCGGCATCAGTCTGGACAGCGCCAAAGCGGATCTGCACGATGATTTTCGTTGTATGCCCGGAGCGTATGATCGTGCTGTCAACGCGCTGCAGGCGTTGCAGAAAGTCGGTCTGCGCAGTACGCTAAGTGCCGTCATCTCCCGGATTAATTATAAAAATTTTCGTGATATTCTCGATCTGGCCCGTGAGAACGGCGTTGCGCAAGTCTATCTGCATAATTTCAAATGCAGCGGGCGCGGGTTCAAAAATCGCGAAGAACTCGATCTGACTCCGCAAGAGTGGAAAGCTTTTTATATTGAGGCGCTGGCGGTCAAAAATGAGACTACCGATATCGATATCTCGTTCGATGATCCGGTGATCGCCTCTCTCCCCGGCTATGCTGAAAACTCGTTGGTCAAGGGGAGCAGTTGTGGTAAACTTTCTCTGCATTTGCGCCCGGATGGTCACATCACCCCGTGTGGATTCATCCCGCTGGTGGTCGGTCATATTCTCAGGGATGATTTTCAGACACTCTGGCAGAAATCACCGATTCTGGTCAAAATGCGCAACAAGGAAGCCAAGGGGAAATGTGGTGATTGCGGATCGTTTGAATCGTGTCTGGGCGGTTGTACAGCGCGTGCATTTGCCACGACCGGTGATTTCAGCGAGCCCGACCCGCACTGCTGGGTTTAACCTGCACAAAGAGAGAAGAGTTCTCTTCTAAGCAAAAAGGAGGTGTACCGATGAAAAAGTATCAAAAGCCGATGGTTGTCGGATCTGCAAACGTTCATCCTTGCTAAACATCATCGGGCAGCTTTACGCTGCCCTTTGCATTTAATGGACAAAACCTTTATATGGCAATCGATCTGCTCGATACCCCGCTACGCGTGACCTGGGACCTCTGTTCCCCCGTGCAGCCTGTTTCTGCCGCCGATACGCTCGAGATTGCAGCGCGTCTGGTTGAAGCACAGCTGTTCTATGTCACCCTGGAGAGGACCCCGCTGCTCCATCCTCTCTTCCGGGATGTGGCGACAACACTTGCCGCTGCCGGTTGTCAGCTCCTTGTGACCTGCTGCGGCTCTGTTGCCGAATTAAGTGAGCTCAAAGAGCTGCCGGATCATTCCCAGCTCCTGCTCGATGTCGGCGGCTTTGTGACGACTGATGGGGTTGACTTCACAGCGCTGGAACAGACCTGCTCTACGCTATGCAAGCGGGGGGTAAACTACGGACTGACCCTCACTCCGACCCCGGAAAGACTCGGTATGATCGGGGCTCTCCTCCGGTTTTGTCTCCATCGTCAGATTCCGCGTTTTAAGTTGCCGAATATGCGTATTAATGATAATTTTTCGCCAACGTTGCGCAGCGACCTGCTGCACGCCGGGGATATTGAACGTTTTCGTCAACTTGCGGTCGATTTTCCTGATTTTAGTGGCGAGCTTCAGCTCGATGTGCACGATCTTTTTCTCTGGGAGATCCTGTTCCCAAACGGAGGCGCTCCCCGGAGTGAATACGGTGGATGTCAGGCGGCAAACAGTCTGGCGCATATTGACTGCACAGGAATCGTTCACCCCTGTCTCTCATGGCCGCAACCGCTCGGCTCACTTTTGAGAGATTCTTTTTATGCAATCTGGCAGGATGTGCCCAGGCAGAAGATCCGGGATTCTATTGCTGTAACTCCGGACGGATGTCAAAGATGTCGCGATTATAGTCTCTGTTTTGGCGGCTGTCGCGGTCTCTCCCGTCTCGAAGAGTTGTGGCAGGGGCGTGATCTGATGTGTGCAGGGGAGTGCAAACTGTCTGACTGAAATCTTTTAATGTTAATTTAAATGGAAATCCATTTTATGCTGATTTATCTCGACAATTCAGCCACCTCCTTTCCAAAGCCGGAAGCGGTTTACAGGGCTGTCGATAGCGCTTTTCGTGACTGTGGCGCCAATCCGGGCCGCGGCGGTCATCGCATGTCTCTGGATGCCTCCCGTCTGGTCTTTTCTGCCCGCGAGACCATCGCCGATTTTTTTTCGATTGCTGATGCTTCACGATTGATCTTTACCTCGGGAGCGACCGAGGCGATCAATACGGCGCTGTTCGGTCTTCTGAATCCCGGTGATCATGTGGTCACCACGGCTATGGAGCACAACTCTGTCCTCAGGCCGCTTCGCGTTCTGGAAAAATCCGGCGTTTCGCTCTCAATCGTTGATGCTGACGCATCCGGCTCTGTTTCTGCTTCGTCGATAGCAGCCGCCTGCACCGACGCCACCCGGATGGTTGTGATGACTCACTGTTCCAATGTCACCGGGACTTTGATGCCGATTGAGACGGTGGGCGAATTTTGCCGGGGGAAAAATCTGCTTTTTTTGGTTGATGCCGCCCAGACGGCGGGGCATATTCCGATTGATGTCGATGCCTTGGGGGTCGATCTTTTGGCTCTTCCAGGACACAAGGGTCTGTTTGCACCACCCGGTATCGGTTGTCTCTACGTACGGGAAGGGGTGCCGCTGCGTCCGCTGATACATGGCGGGACCGGGGGACAGTCGGAACAGGACGAGATGCCCCTGCAGATGCCGGAACGCTTTGAAAGCGGAACCCTCAATACCCCCGGGATTGCCGGACTTAAAGCTGGTATCGAATTTATTACCGAAGTCGGTCTCAATGCGATTATGGCTCATGAACAGCAGCTGGTCGACCTGCTGGTGCGTGGTTTAAACTCTATTGATGGCGTGACGGTCTATGGCAAAGCCGGCAGCGGTCACCACGGGGGGGCCGTCTCATTTACCTGCCAAAACAGGGATCCATCCGAGATCGGCTTTATTCTCGATCAGGACTATGACATCATGGTCAGGGTCGGTCTGCATTGTGCCCCTGGTGCCCACCGGATGATCGGGACTTTTCCGGCCGGGACGGTTCGGGTCAGTCCCGGTTACTTTACGACAATTGATCAGATCGAACTGTTGATTCAGGCAGTTCATAAGATTTCTCTCGGCCAGAATCGATTTTGATAAGGAGGATTAGATGATTCGTTTCATTTTGACTCTGATTGTTGCAGCCGTTCTGCTGACTGCGTGTGCGTTGCCACCAGAACGGCCGGTGACGCGTGAAGAGCTGATGCAGACCCGTATTTACCAAACCTTTGTCATCGTCGAATCACCCGAGCAGATACTGGCTCTTTTGAACAGCTATGGAGAGGCGGTTCTTCTGGCGAAACGGAACATCCCCGGCAAGGATTACCCGGTGCATGTCAAATTGTTAGCAACCTCAGAAGGGATTGAAATTTCTGATTATGATCGCTAGGAGATAATAGACTGATGATAAAATCGTATCTGCTCGATACCAATGTTCTGTTGCACGACCCTCAGGCTCTCTTCAAGTTTGCTGATAATAATCTGATTATCCCGATCACCGTCATCGAAGAGATCGATCGGTTTAAAAAGGATCTGAACGAAACAGGACGCAATGCGCGTTATGTCTCCAGGGTTCTCGATGGTTTGCGCCGACAGGGGCAGCTGATCAAGGGGGTTCCTCTCGACGTCGGGGGGACGCTGCGGGTTGTATTGCATACCGGCAGTGCGATGGATCGTCTCCCGCCGGAACTGGTTGACGATCGCGGTGACAACCGGATATTGGCTGTTGCTCTCGATCTTAAAGAGAAGGGTGAAAATCCGGTCTTTGTGACCAAGGATACCAATCTGCGGATCAAAGCGGACGCGCTCGGACTGACTGCTGAAGACTATTCTTCCGATAAAGTCGATGTTGACGATCTCTATTCCGGTTACACCGATGTGCTGGTCGACAAGGCAGAGATCGATCGATTCTTTGAAGCGGGTTGTCTCGATCTGGAGGGGGATTATCAACCGAATCAATTTCTGACCTTGACCGATTCGTCGAATCCGTCGCATACGGCACTCGGTCGTTATAATCTGACCATGCGGCGTGTTGTGCCCTTGATTCCATTACCGAAAGAGGGGATATGGGGGATACATTCCCGTAATCGCGAACAGCAGTTTGCTTTTGATCTGTTGATGAATGATGATATCCAGCTGGTCAGTCTGGTCGGGAAGGCCGGTACCGGGAAAACCTTGCTGGCGATTGCTGTCGGTTTGCATAAATCTGCCGATGAAGGGGCTTACACCCGTCTGCTCGTTTCACGTCCGGTCTTTCCTCTCGGCAAAGATCTCGGTTTTTTGCCCGGTGATATCGAAGAGAAGCTGGCTCCCTGGATGCAACCGATTTTCGATAATGTTGAATTGCTCCTCGGCAGTGTCGATGAACAGGGGAAGCGCAAGCGTGGGTATAAGGAGCTGGTCGATCTCGGCCTGCTCGAAATTGAAGCGCTGACCTACATTCGCGGACGATCGATCCCGAAACAGTACCTGATTGTCGATGAAGCCCAAAATTTGACGCCGCATGAAATTAAAACCATTGTGACCCGGGCCGGTGAGGGGACCAAAGTCGTTTTGACCGGCGACCCCTACCAGATTGACAATCCCTACGTCGACTCGTCGAGCAACGGCCTGACTTATCTGGTCGAAAAGTTCAAAGGGCAGGAGATCTCGGGACATATTACGCTGAGCAAAGGGGAACGTTCCCCGCTTGCTGAACTTGCGGCAAACTTACTTTAAATCAGTCCGTAAACGGCCTTCTTTCAGAATCGACTTTAAGTTAAATGATTGTTCTGACTCTTGAATCCTCCTGCGATGAAACGGCCGCTGCTGTGGTCGAAAATGGACGGACGATGCGCTCGAATATTGTCGCCTCGCAGGTCGATCTCCATGCCCGGTTCGGCGGTGTTGTTCCTGAGGTCGCTTCCAGACAGCATCTGGAAGCGATCACGATGGTTATCGATGCGGCGCTGGACCAGGCTGGTCTCAAACTTGATGAGATTGAAGGGATCGGGGTGACAGCTGGTCCCGGTCTGATCGGCGCGCTTCTGGTCGGAATCTCTGTCGGTCAGGCGATCGCCTATGCGCGGCAGATCCCGCTGGTTGGCTTGCATCATATTGAGGGGCATATCCTTGCCCCTTTGCTGGAGCGAGAAATAGCTTTTCCCTATCTGGCGCTTGCCGTATCGGGCGGTCATACCCACCTTTACCGTGTCGATGGTGTCGGCCTCTACACGACCCTCGGTCAGACCCGCGACGATGCGGCCGGTGAGGCGTTTGATAAAGTCGCCAAACTGGTCGGGCTCGGTTATCCGGGCGGCGCAAAAATCGACCAATTGGCGTCGCAAGGTGATCCTGAACTGATCACCTTTCCGCGGCCGATGTTGCATCGCGGGCTCGATTTCAGTTTCAGTGGCATCAAAACTGCCGTACGTAATTATGTCATAGCTCATCCTGAATCGACTCAGCCTGAAAACCTGCCCGACCTGGCCGCAGGGTTCCAGGCGGCTGTTGTTGAGGTTTTGACCAAAAAAACTTTTCAAGCTGCAACGGAGAATGGCCTGCAGCGAATCGTGGTCTGTGGCGGGGTTGCATGCAATCGCGGCTTACGTTTGGCCATGCAGGAGCAGGGGGTGAAAAAAGGGGTGGAGGTTATTTTCCCTTCGCCTCTACTCTGTGGCGACAATGCAGCAATGCTCGCCGTCGCCGCTGATTATTATCTTTGTAATCAGATCTCAAGTCGGCAGATCAGGGCACGCGCCAGTTGGCCGCTTGATCTGGTCTCCAGAGGGTAGTCCGATTATGTGGCGTTATTGGCCGGTCATCCGGAAGGGAAAGCTGAGTATGATCCGCTTTGCGCGACTCAGGGCAACTCCGGACGAGATCGCCAAAGGGGCCGCCCTCGGTATTTTTATCGGTATGACGCCGACCTTCGGTTTTCAGATGGCAATCGCCCTGTTTTTCAGCTGGTTGCTCAAAGAGAATAAAATTGCCGCGGTATCCGCAGTCTGGGTCACTAATCCGGTGACTGCACCATTTATTTATGCGGCTCAGTATGAAACCGGTCGTATCCTTCTCGGGATGAATCGCTCGACATTCCCGTCTGAGTTGACTTTCGATGCTTTTAAGAGCCTGGGTATGGACATTATGGTGCCACTCTGTTTTGGCTCACTGCTTCACGCACTCCTCTGGGGCCTGCTCACCTATGCTCTGACCTTGCGTTTTATCCCTGCCTTGCGTATTGCCAAGATCAAACGTTGGCCCCGTCGTTTGAGCGTCAGACGTCATGACCCGCCTGGAGATGATTGATGACTGAGACTTACCGCGCCAAAAAACGGTATGGACAACATTTTTTGCATGAACGTAAATTTATCGATGATATTCTCAAGGCCGCTCAACTGACCGGGACAAGCCGGGTGCTTGAGATCGGGCCAGGTCTCGGCGCTCTGACCGATCCGCTGCTTCTCTGCGGGGTTCATCTGCTGGTTATGGAGGTTGATCGGGATATTGTCGCCCGATTCCGTCAGCGTACCGAGCCGAATCTTCAGGTTCACGAAGGTGACGCCTTGCGTCTCGACTGGCGCTCAATTCTGTGCGAACCCCCCTATACCCTGATATCTAATCTCCCTTACAATATTTCGAGTCAAATTCTGTTTCGCCTGCTGGATGAACGGGATCTGTTTATTCGGGCTGTTCTTATGTTTCAAAAGGAAGTGGCGGACCGAATTGTTGCCAGGCCCGGCTCGCGTAATTACGGAATTCTGTCGGTTCTCAGCCAACTCTATTTTGATGTCAGACGCGTGGTGGCTGTTCCGTCCGGCGCCTTCACTCCAGCGCCGAAGGTCGACTCGGCGGTCATTGAATTAATCCCTCTGGCGGCGCCACGTTATCCGATGGAAGATGAGCTGTTTCTGCGCCGTGTCGTCAAGGCTGCTTTTGCGCAGCGCCGCAAAACCTTGCGCAACAGTTTGCGGACCGCCGGTTTTTCAGCCGAAGAGATCGCATCCGCCGCAGAAGTTGTCGGAATCGATCTGACCCGGCGCGGTGAAACCCTGGCTCTCAATGAGTTCACTTCGCTGGCCGACACGCTGTTGGCGCAAGGGGCGGGTCGCCCCGATCAGGAGGATAAACCGACAAAAAAAGGTTCTTTTTATGAATGAAATCATTGCAAAAGTAAATGGACAACCGATCCGTAAAATGGATCTGGACAACACGATTCAAGGTTTTTCTCTGGAGCGGTACCGGAAAACGGCGGATCAGCTGACAGCGGCGCAACGCGCTGAACTGCATGAACTCGCTCTGGAAAAACTGCTGGCACGAGAGCTTATTTTTCAGGAAGCGATGGCTTGTGGTATTGTTGCCGAAGAGGGAGCGATCGATGCGGAGCGACAGAAAATTGTCGCCAATTTTCCGAGTGAAGACGATTTTTTTGTCACACTGGAGAAGGCCGGTATCGATGCTATGATGTATCATCGGATGTTGCGCCAGGATATTACGGTCAATCTGATGACCGATAAAAAACTTCAGGAACTCTGTGATCCGGGCGAAGAAGAGATACAGGAGTTGTATACAACGCGCAAGGAGCAGATGATCCGCAAGGGGAGGATCCGGGCGAGTCATCTTTTGATCAAGTTTCAAAACGATGATAAAGAGGCGGCCCTGGCGACGATCCTGAAGTTAAAGGAACAGGCGACAAGCGAGTCTTTTGCTGCTCTGGCCAGAGAGCATTCAGCCTGTCCGAGTTCTACCGGTGGTGGTGATCTTGGCTGGTTTCGCAAGGGGGATATGGTCAAACCGTTTGAAGAAGCGGCCATCAATCAAAAGATCGGGATTGTCGGTGGGCCGATTGAAACTCAATTCGGCTATCATCTGCTCATGGTCACCGATCGGGAAGAGAACAGTACGTTGACGATCGATGAAGCGCGCCCTCAGATCATCAATGTTCTAAAAGGAGAAGCGGGGAGTCGACTGATTGCAGCGTGGGTCGAAGAGCTGAAGCGGCGGGCCGTGATCGAATTCATAAAGGACTGATAGCCGTAATAAATCCGGTGAGGTTGTTCGGACTGTTTATTTGCGGGATAAATCGATTAAAAACTTAGAGCAAGTCTGCATGGAGGCTGGTTATGAAGGTTGTTGTGACATCGCACGATCGTATGTCTGTTCGGGACGATTTTGCTGAAAAAGTTGATCAGACCATCGCTTTGTTGAAACAGGCGGATGATAAAGAGCCGCACGATCTTCTGGTTCGTTTTGTCGATCTTCTGGCCGAAGCGACTCCGAGTCACTACCTGACACAACAGACCCCGCAACAGATTGCTTCCCTGACACGGCAATTTTATAAATTGATCGCATTGCGGTGCACGGATGTTGCCGTCCATTGCCTGAAGGTAGAGGAATCGGGCGGTGTTTTTCTTTTATCAAACTCGGCGGATGCCCCCTTTCTGATTCATTCGATCCAGCTCTGCCTGAATCGACTCCACGTCCATTTCCGGGTTGTAACGCATCCGATCCTCCATTTTGAACGGAAGAAGGGGGAGATTGTTTCGATTAACGATGCGACAGAAAACAGTCCGGCTGAATCTTTCATTGTGATTGAACTGGAAGGGCGTGCAGTCGCTGAGTGTGAGGAGGTCAAAGAGAAAGTCAGGGGGGTGATTGAGAAGGTGCTCAAGGTTGCGGCAGCGCAAAAATTGATTGCTGCGCGTATCGATGCCGTTGCCGCCTTGAATGTCTGCGCGTCATATCGCGATTTTTTTTCCTGGTTACAAAACGGCAACATCAATTTGTTTGCCTGCCAGACCGTCAAAATAGATCCGGCTTCTAGCGGCAAGCCGCGCCAGGTAATTTTATTACAGGAGCAATCCGGGGGGTTGCTCGATCTTTTTCCGGACCAGATCTCCTCGACGCATGATCTTGAAGAGAATCCTTTTCTCAGTGCGATTCTCGACCGGACTGATGCCATAGGGATTGAAATTCTCGACAAGAAAAGCCCGATTCTGCGTGATGAACGCCTGATCTATCTCGGTATTCGAGAAACGCTCGCTGACGGGAGTTTGATCGAGCACGGTTTTATCGGCCTGCAGACCGAACAGGCATTGCTTGAAGCATCGTTTAACGTTTTAGCCCTGCGCCATAAATTTGAGCTGGCTCTCAAGAGACTGCGTATTCCCGTCGATTCATACGATTATCGAAAAGTTCTCTCTATTCTCAACGCCTATCCAAAAATTGATCTCTTTTTTATGGATCAGGAGACGCTGGTTCATACGGTGCGCACTTTTGCCCTGATGCAGCGCCATGGGGCAGTGCGGGTCATTCCCGCCTTTGGTCTGGCGATCCGGGGCTTGACCCTGGTTATTATTATGCCAAAGCGGTTTTTCACCGATCAGATTCTGCAAAGGATCGAATTTTTCTTCTGCCGATATTTTCTCGTCAGTGATTTGACCACCCGCGTCATCCCTTTGTCTAACGATTACCTCACCCTGCATATCAACCTCTTCCCGCAGAGCGAAGAGGTTGTGATCAACATCGATCGGATTGAACGGAGCCTGACGCATATTGCCGAACCGTGGGATGAAAAACTCCATAAACTGATGGATCGCAGTTACGGGGAGCAGGAGGGCGCAGAGCTCCTGAAGAAATATCATGACGCCTTCAGTCAGGATTATCAAAATTTGATCCACCCGCGGTTTGCTGTCAGGGATATTCAGAATCTTGAAGAGGTGCTCACTAATGGTGAGGAACGGGTCGATCTCTGGGGGCCGTTTACCGGCAAGGTCGATTTTTACCGTCTGCAGTTCTACAGTATCAGGGAGAGTTATCTCAACGATCTGATGCCGTTTCTGGAAAATCTCAATCTTTCGGTTATTGAGGAGATCGATTTTGAGATTTTGACGGCATCAGGTGTTGTGTATATTAAATCTTTTTCGGTATTGAACCGTGATGATCATGCCCTCAAACTCTCTTCAATCCGTGAAAATCTTCTCGAAACACTGCAGGCGTTGCGGCGTCGCAAGGTGGAAAATGACTATCTGAACCGGCTTATGGTGTTGACCGGTCTGACCTGGAAACAGATCGATATCTTTCGCGGCTATCGCAACTACTATTTTCAGATCGGTTGCCCCTTTACCAAAAGGAGGGTCGCTTTTTCCCTGATTAATAATCCTCGTGTCACGTTGCTTCTTTACCGCTATTTTGAGGCGCGTTTCGCGCCGAATCCGAACTGGGCAGATATTCTGGATCGCGAAGAGCACGGAATGATGCCGATTCGTCTGGAACTGGCCGAACTGCTCGAATCGGTCAGCGATATTAATGAAGATAAAATTCTGCGTACATTTTTTAATCTGATCGATTCTACCGTCCGGACCAATTTTTTTCAGCGGCAATTTTCAGACGACTATTTTTTCTCATTCAAAATCAGCGCTCTGGGGATTATCGATATGCCTGCACCCCGGCCACTTTACGAAGTTGCTGTTCATTCCGCTATGATGGAAGGGATTCATCTGCGCGGTGGTCTGGTCGCTCGTGGCGGTATTCGCTGGTCGGATCGACCGGATGATTACCGAACCGAAATTCTCGGTCTGATCAAGACGCAGATGACTAAAAATGCCCTGATTGTCCCGGTCGGCTCAAAGGGCGGATTTGTCGTCAAGACCCCTTATACGAGCCGTGAAGAGGGGGCTGCTTTGTCGAAAGCCGCTTATCAGATTTTGATGCGTGGTCTGCTCGATCTGACCGATAACCGGATCGGCGGGGAGATTGTCCCTGCCGCCGGTCTGATCACTTATGACGATAGTGACCCGTATCTGGTTGTTGCTGCCGATAAAGGGACGGCGCATCTGCCGGATACGGCCAACGCCGTTTCGGCTGAATACAACTTTTGGCTCGGTGATGCTTTTGCCAGTGGCGGATCGCAGGGGTATGACCACAAACGGCTCGGCATCACGGCGCGGGGCGCCTGGATCTCTGTACAGCGTCATTTCAGGGAGATGGGGATCGATATTCAGACACAGCCGTTTACCGTCGTCGGGATCGGCGATATGAGCGGTGACGTCTTTGGTAACGGGATGCTCCTCTCTGATCAGATCCGGTTGCGTGCCGCGTTTGATCATCGGCATATCTTCATCGATCCTGCTCCTGATGCACTTGCCTCATTTCAGGAACGCAAGCGGTTGTTCGCGCTGCCGCGATCTTCATGGGGCGATTACGACTGCAGTCTGATATCCGAAGGGGGTGGAGTCTGGTCGCGTACTGATAAAGAGATTCCGTTGTCGGAACCGGTACGCGAATGGCTCGGTGTTCGCCATAAATCTCTCGATGCAAACAGTCTGATTCGCCTGCTTCTGGCGGCTGAAGTCGATTTGCTCTGGAATGGCGGTATCGGCACTTATATCAAAGCATCGACGGAAACGAATGAAAGTGTTGGCGATCGTACCAATGATCCACTGCGGCTCGATGCAACAGAGATTCGGGCCAGGGTGATCGGTGAAGGGGGGAACCTCGGTCTGACCCAGCTAGGCCGGATCGAGTATGCACTGGCCGGTGGGCGGATCAATACGGATGCTATCGATAATTCTGCCGGGGTCGACTGTTCTGACCATGAAGTCAATCTTAAAATATTGATGCGCCGTTTAATGGAAGCTGGAGTTGTCGCATCGACTGATGAACGTGATCGTCTGTTATTGAATGTCACGGATGACGTCTGTCATGCCGTACTGGAAAACAACCGGACGCAAACTCTTTGTCTGGCTCTTGATAACTTGCGTTGTCAGGATGATGTTGCTCCCTTTTTGTTCCTTTCTGAACGGCTGGTTCGTGCCGGTCTGCTTGATCGCCGTGGCGAATTTATTCCGTCGAGTCGCGAAGTGCACAGTCGCACACCTGCGTCTCTGGTGCACCCGGAACTCGCCATTCTGCTCGCCTACAGCAAGATGCACCTTTATCAGGCGATGTTGAACAGTCAACTCCCGGACGAGCCCGGAGCCGTTACCTTTTTGCACAATTATTTCCCCGAAAAGATTCGAGAACAATTTTCCGGTCAACTGCAATCCCACCCGCTGGCGCGTGAAATCATCGCGACCTTGATGAATAATATCGTTACCGACCAGACCGGGAGTACATTTGTCGTGTCGGCGGTTGAAAAGACCGGCGCGACCCCGTCTGATGTTGTTCGCACCTATCTGATATTTGATGCGGCGCTCGATGCTGGCCGCCTGCGCTCGGTCATTACTGCTCTGGATAATAAAATGCCAGCGGATCAACAGTATCGTCTGCTGCTCCAGCTCGAACAGATTCTCGCAACACTGGTTGTGGGGAGTCTGAGTGAAGGGGGACAGCATCTTTTGAACGATACCTCCATTCAACAGCAGAGGGTCGCTCTGCAGCAGTATTTTTCTGCGTTGTCAGGCGTTGTCGATCCCCGGGAGTGGCAGCTCTGCACAGAGGAGAGAGAACGGCTCATTGTTGCGGGTCTGCCGAATGATGAAGCGCGGCTCTTTTCGATTCTCGATTATCTGCATGATTATCTGCCGATCAGCTATCTGATGGAAAAGCACGCTCAGGATGTTTTTTCTATCAGTCGCACTTATCGCGAAGTCCGTAATATTATCGGTTTGAATACGGTCATGACCGGTCTGATGTCAATGCCGACACGTGATCATTGGGATCGACTAGCCCTGCAGACGCTGGTAACTCGTTTTCAGAAAATGTTTCTCAGACTTGTTCAGTTCGTCTGTGGCGAGTCGAACTGTAATCCCGAGAGCTATTTCTCCGCCCGGCGCGCAGAATTCAAGAAATGGCAAAGTCTGCACGATGAGTTGAGTCACGAAGCACCGATCAACCTGAATCCTTATACTGTTCTGGCCGAACTGCTCGAATCGATTCTGGAAAAGAGCGATTAATATTTTTCGATATCGTATAAAGGCTCTGCTTATGAATAAAGTTCGTCTTGGCCCATGTATTACTTTTTTTCCGCAGCCGACTACCCTGATCAGCTCTGTTGACGCAACAGGTGCAGTGAATATCATGACCGCTTCATGGGCCGGTCTGGTCAGTAAAACCCCTCCGTCAATCGGGATTTCTTTGCATCACAAGCGCAAGAGTTATGAAAATATACGCCACAGTGGCGAGTTTGTCGTCAACATGGTTCCGGCGACACTGGCTGTTGAGGCAGATTATTGCGGTGTACGATCCGGCTACGACGTCGATAAGCTGGCGATCTCAGGTCTGACGACCGGAAGCGCCGATATCGTCTTTGCTCCGCTGCTGAACGAATCCCCCCTCAATCTCGAATGTCGACTGACCCTGGAGGTTCCGCTCGGTGATTACCGCCTGCTTATCGCCGAAATTCTTGAGGTGCATATCGATGCAGCGGCACAACGTCAGGACGGCGGACTTGATGCGACCGTCTTTAATCCGCTGGTCTATCTCGGTGGTCTCCGCGAATACTGGAGTCTCGGGGAGAAAAAAGGACAAGCATACAAAGACGGACTCGCTCTGGAACCGCAGAAGTGACAAAATTCATGGACAGGTCGACCCCTCTATGCTATAGAATCAGCACATTATAAACTCCTGTTTTATGGATCGGCACTGATCGGCCGGATCCGCGCAAAAGCGGGGTTGAACACTTTATATCGACCGGATCGTTAAGACCGGGACGAAAGGCGATAGCAGCCAGGAATAGAACTGGTAAAAAAGCTTCTATTCTCTACGCCTTTTGGATCTGTTCCGGGAGGTTTTTTTGTTGACCTCGAATTGCCAAGGGTGACGGATAACCGCTCTTTAAGAGAGAGAATATGACCATTAAAAGAAAAACCGTTCTCGATATTCTACAGCTGAAAAAGTCCGGTGAGAAGATCACTGTTTTGACCTCTTACGATTATCCGTTTGCCCGGCTGGTCGATGCTGCAGGGATCGATATCATTCTGGTCGGCGATTCGGTCGGCTCGGTCGTTTCCGGTTACGATACCACTCTGCCGGTAACCATGGACGAAATGATCTACCACACAAAGGCGGTTGTTCGCGGTTCGGAGCAGGCCCTGATTGTCGCCGATATGCCGTTTCTCTCTTATCAGATCGATCAACGCGATGCCCGCCTCAACGCCGGCCGCCTGATCAAGGAAGGGGGGGCACAGGCGGTCAAGCTGGAAGGTGGAATCAATGTAGCGGCGACCATCAGAACCATCGTTGATATGGACATCCCGGTGATGGGGCATATCGGTCTGACACCACAGTCGATTCATCGGATGGGTGGCTACAAGGTTCAGGGGCGGGAGGAGGCGCAGGCTTGCCAGCTGCTGGCTGACGCCAGAGCCGTGGAGGAGGCGGGTGCCTTTGCTATGGTTCTCGAAGGGATTCCGGCGGGTCTGGCTGCACAGGTGACAGCCTCGGTCGCGATTCCGACAATCGGTATCGGTGCCGGGATCGATTGTGACGGTCAGGTCCTGGTCATTCACGACATCCTCGGTCTCTGTGAAAAATACGCGCCCAAGTTTGTGAAGAAATATGCCGATGTTTCCGGCATCATCAAGGACGGTATCGGTGAATATATTCATGAAGTCAAGTCGGGCCTCTTCCCCTCTGATGAACAGAGTTTCAAATAATCAGTGATGGAAATTCTCCACGATACGATGGCCATGCAGCAACGCACTCTGGCTTTGCGTGCTGCCGGAAAGACGATCAGTTTTGTTCCGACTATGGGCTATCTGCATGCCGGACATCTCTCTTTACTGCGCGAAGGACGCGCGCGGGGTGATGTTCTGGTCCTCTCTATTTTTGTCAATCCGACCCAGTTTGGTCCGAACGAAGATCTCGACAGTTATCCCCGAGACATGGAGAACGACCTCGCTCTGGCCCGATCCGCCGGGGTTGATCTGGTCTGGGCGCCGCTACCGAAACAGGTCTACCCTGAGGGGTATGCCACCTATGTCGATGTGGAACGGTTGACCGATCTTCTGTGTGGTGCGAGCCGCCCCGGACATTTTCGCGGGGTCACGACGATCGTCTGCAAACTGTTTAATGTTGTCCAGCCGCAGGTTGCGCTGTTTGGTCAGAAAGATTTTCAGCAACTCACCGTCATCCGGCGGATGGTCACGGATCTGAATATACCGGTTGAGATTGCCGGCATGCCGATCGTTCGTGAGGCCGACGGACTGGCGATGAGCTCGCGCAATGTCTATCTGTCGACAGAACAGCGGCGGCAGGCTCTCGTTCTTTCCCAGTCGATTATGACGGCGCAGAGACTCGCGCGGTCAGGGGAATGCGATAGCTCTGCAATTCTGGCCGTCTTGCGGCAGAAGATCGAAGCCGAGTCGGAAGCGAGGATCGACTATCTGCAGATCTGCCATCAGCTCACCCTTGAAGATCAAAAGCGGGTCGATGCCGATTCGGTTCTGTTGCTGGCGGTTTTTATCGGTAAGACTCGCTTGATCGATAACAGTTTTCTGCTCTAAGCAAGGAGTGCCCGCTTCTTTTGTCCCTCTTGCAGATTGCGATGAGACAATGCCTAAAAACAGAGAGATAGCCCGCGCGAATCTGGAAAACCTCTACCGGATTTTCACGGTTCCCGAAGCGCCGGATTCAACCCTCGGTGCTATTGATCAGGCGATATTCGGTGATGTCACCGGTTTTTTGCAGACGCATATTGTCGCCATCGAACGGAATATCGAAGAGATTGAGGCCGATTTCTCCTGCACCTCTATCCCCGAAGATCCGACCTACGTCTCCGAATATACGGAGTTCGTCAAAGAAAAACTGGTCGCTCAGTCGGTGCATACCGCTGCTCCCGGTTTTGTCGGCCACATGACCTCGGCTTTGCCGTATTTTATGCTGCCGCTCTCCCGGATCATGACGGCCCTTAATCAAAATCTGGTCAAGGTCGAAACATCGAAAGCGTTTACACCGATGGAGCGACAGGTTCTCGCCATGCTGCACCGTCTCGTCTATCAGGGTACGGACTCTTTTTATCAAAAATGGGTTCACGACAGTTCCAATGCCCTCGGTGCGTTCTGCTCTGGCGGAACGATCGCCAATGTTACGGCGTTATGGGTTGCCCGCAATCGTCTCTGTGCTCCGGATGGCGATTTCAAGGGGATTGCCAAAGAAGGTCTGGTTCGATCGTTGCGGCACCTTAATTGCGACGGTCTGGCTATTCTGGTCTCAAGTCGCGGTCACTATTCTCTCGGCAAGGCGGCTGATCTTCTCGGGATCGGGCGTGATAATCTGGTGCTGGTTGAAACCGATACCAAAAACCGGATCGAGATGGAACAGCTGCGCCAGGCGTGCCGCCGTCTGCATGATAAAAATATCCGTCCTCTGGCGCTGGTCGGTATCGCCGGCACCACCGAGACCGGCAATGTCGATCCGTTGGAAGAGATGGCCGATTATGCCACTGAGATCGGCGCACATTTTCATGTCGATGCCGCCTGGGGCGGCCCAACACTCTTTTCTGATCGTCATCGCCATCTCCTCAAAGGGATTGAACGGGCTGATTCGGTCACTATCGATGCCCACAAACAGCTCTATGTACCGATGGGGGCGGGGATGGTCGTCTTCAAGGATCCAACAGCTCTGTCGGCGATCGAGCATCATGCCGCCTACATACTCCGGTATGGATCGAAAGATCTCGGCAGTCACACCCTCGAAGGGTCCCGGTCGGGACAATCGATGCTGGTGCATGCCGGCCTGTCGATTATCGGCCGCAAAGGGTATGAGCTGTTGATCGATATGGGGATCGAGCGGGCCCGAAAATTTGCCGAGATGGTTCGTCAGCATCCCGACTTTCAGCTGACCAGCGAGCCGGAGCTCAATATTCTCACCTATCGCTTTTGTCCGGCAGCCGTGCAAAATTTCCTCCACATGGCGACTGCACAACAGCTTTGTCGAATTAATACGCTCCTCAATGAGATCAATCAGCTGCTGCAGAAAAATCAACGTGAGGCGGGGAAAACCTTTGTATCCAGAACCCGGCTGCGGATTCCGCCGACGGGACGAAAGATGATCACTGTTTTACGTGTGGTGCTGGCGAATCCGCTGACCACGGAACAGATATTGACTGAAGTTTTGGAGGAACAGACCGCCCTTGTGCAACAGCCGGATATTGCCTCTCTCGTGTACGGACTGAAGTCCATTTGCTCTGAAATTAAATCTGATGAGAGATCCGTACCGGTTGCCGATCCTTTTGACTCAGCAGCGCAAAAATCGTAATTCAGGTCAGGTTTTTTTAATCGATGAATGAGACTCTTTACGCTGCCGCCTTTGTTCTGCCGATGACAGCAGCACCGATCATTGATGGTGCGATCCATGTGCGTGACGGCCGCATCATCGCTGTCGGGACGCGTGCAACCCTCTGTTCTGCCACCCCTTTGGTTGAACTGGTCGATTTTGGCGCGGCGATTCTGATGCCGCCTCTGGTCAATGCTCATACTCATCTTGAGTTAACCGATTTTAAAAAATGGCGAAGCGCTGCAACAACCGAATCGATCCCTCCGGAAGATTTTGCCGAATGGATTCTGCAGGTTATCCGGATCAAGCGTGAGCGAAGTCATGACGATTTTTGCACCTCGCTGAAAAACGGTCTCAGAGAGTCACTCGCCAGCGGCGTCGGTGTGATCGTCGATATCCTCTCTCTGCCGGAATTAGCAGACTGTTACGATGGTACACCACTGCTCGGACGGATCGATTTGGAGCTGATCGGCCGTGACCCCAAATTTGTGCAACCGCTCCTGAAACGAGCAGAGAAGTGGCTGGCCGGGCGCACTCCGGATGGATTCGATCGGGGGCTCTCCCCGCATGCGCCCTACACGGTCTCGGCAGAGATCCTCTCTGAAATCGTCAATTTTGCCGAAGCGCGACGAGTCGCGTTTTCGATCCATACCGCCGAATCGGCCGCCGAAGTGCAACTGCTGCAGCAGTCGCAGGGTGTTCTGGCGGAAAAACTCTATCCAGCCGTCAGCTGGTTACCCCCTGATCCGCCGTTGCAGATCACTCCGGTCGATTACCTGCATCGCAGCGGTGCGATGCGAAGCTCCACTCTACTGATTCATGCTGTGCATCTGACGCCTGATGAGATCGGCCGGATCGGCCGGACCGGAAGCACGGTCGTCCTCTGTCCGCGCTCAAATGAACAGCTCGGCACCGGGGTTGCGCCGGTGGAGCAATTTATCTGTCGTGGAGTTCGTCTCGCCCTCGGCACCGATAGCCTCGCCAGCAATGATTCCCTCTCTATCTGGGCCGAAATGGAGGCTGCGCAGCGGATCTACGCCGGTCTTCTTTCACCGGCTCAGATTGTTGCCATGGCGACAATCAACGGCGCTGATGCCATCGGTCTGGCTGGTGAAATCGGTGCATTGCAGCCAGGCTCCGGCGCTCACTTTCTGGTTCTTCAGCCCGAAACCCTCCCGGCCGCTTGCGACCTCGCCGCATTTCTATGTCAAAGCGATCGGCAGCAACAGATCACGCATCACTTTCTGCACGGTATTGATCTCCTTTTTGAGGCGTAATTCAGGTATACTCAAGCCATGATCAACGAAACCGGAATTATCATTGAACTCAAGACGGTCGATGTCGCGTTGGTTCTCTGCCAGAAAAACAGCGCCTGTGCTCACTGCTCGGCTGAAAAAATCTGTCACTCCAACACGGGGAGTCAGTCACGTAAAGTTGAGGTCTATAACCCTGATGGGGCGCAGGTAGGAGACCAGGTCAGACTCTCGGTGACCACCCGATCTTTTCTCTATTCATCGTTTCTTCTCTACATCGTGCCGCTGATTGTACTGATCATCGGCGCTGTGATCGGCAAAGAAATCGCACCGTTATTTGAAATCGGTCTTGACGTCAACACATTATCAGCCATAATGGGGACCGGTTTGATGGGGTTATCGTTTTTCGGGATCCGAATCGCCACCAGGCTGATGAACAAAAAAAAATATATGCCGCAGATCACCGCGGTTATTCGTGGGGAATAATGGCAGCAGAAGTAAAAAAAACCGGAACCAAACTGATTGCCAGCAACAAGAAGGCGTATCACGACTATTTTATCGATGCGGTGTATGAAGCCGGTATGGTTCTCACCGGAACCGAGATCAAGTCGATCCGGCTCGGCAATGTCAATATCAAGGAGTCGTACTGCCGGATCCGGCATGGCGAAGTCTTTGTCGACGGCATGAATATCAGCCAGTATGAATTCGGTAATCGGGAAAATGTTGAATCGCTGCGGGCGCGCAAGCTGCTGCTGCATCGCAGTGAGATCGACAAATTGAGCAAAAAGATCGACGAAAAGGGGTTTTCTCTGGTGCCGACCCGGATCTATCTAAAAGATGGCAAAGCCAAACTGGAGATCGGTCTGGCGCGCGGCAAGAAGCAGTATGACAAGCGTGAAACCTTGAAGCAGAAGCAGGCTGAGCGTGAATCGCAGCGGGACATGCGCGCCTTCAACCGATGAGAGTGTCGTAAAGATAGTTTATCTCTGCGACTGTTTTCGAAAGAAATAAAGACTGGGCTTGGCAAAAGGTGCAATCAGTGCGATAATGCAACTGTGCCGATAAAACAGTCTGTTACGGCACAGAATTTAAACCAGTAACTTATGGGGGTGTACAGGTTTCGACGGGGATTGAAAGCGCAAGTTGCATGCCGGAGTGGGCAGGCTCCGTAAAAAAGCCCAACTACGTATAAACGCCAACAACAACGACGTTCAATACGCACTTGCAGCTTAATTAAGCTGTAACGTCTCTTCTTCTATCGCCCATGTAGGCTAAGAGACGTAAATCAGTGGGCTAGTCGCGGCGAGTGTCCGTGGCGTTGCGGCGAATCCAAAGCGGACTCGCCCGCTGCGAATCCTGTTCGTGGGAGTCGTATCGGGTCAACTTAAAACACGAACTACGCATGTAGACGCTTGACGTGGCAGATTTTCGGACGCGGGTTCAATTCCCGCCACCTCCACCATTAACAATAGACAAACCCGTCTCTCTGGGGTCATTCTCCTTAGGTGACGGGTTTTCTTTTTCCCCTTGTTTCTAAAGGGTTTGCGCCCGTTTCACATCTTTCCAAAGCACCTCTCCGCTCCATCGATTCTCCCCATCTTCCCGCCTTTCTTTCTCTGTTTGGCCCCTGATTCTCTGGCATCGAAGGACCAAGTCCGAAGCTCGTCCGGAAAGCTACATCCTTGATTGATATGGGTTTGCGGCTGGTTGCCGTTTTGGGCGGTTGTCTTAGGTCATCGCTCGATGCCGCAACCGGACGTTTTTTTCGAAATCACCCGCCTCAGCCATGAAAAGAAGCGTGGTCAACTCCGGCTTCCTGTCTCAGCCAAAAGAAAAGCCAACCTTGCTCAAGGGCAACAAGCCGCTCTGCCTGCGCATCCACCGCCAGCACCGGGTGGT
>JACUTX010000409.1 GCA_014859615.1 Desulfuromonadales bacterium
AAGCTGGATTCTTTGATTACCCCCTCGGGAATGACAACCTGTTTCGTCCTCTGCGGGATGCCGATCTTAAGCTTTTGTCTCTCGCATCGATGAATCGATGAAGAGTTGTGCTGCAAGCGACCCGCTTTAAACCGGATTCTCTAGCGGCGGTGCAGCCCGCACTCCTTATGCTCGGCACTCTCCCACCACCAGCGCCCGGCGCGGTGCTCTTCCCCCGGTTCAATCGCCCGGGTGCAGGGGGCGCAGCCGATCGACGGATACCCTTGGCGATGCAGGCGGTTGATTGGCACGTGGTGCAGCTCGGCGTACTGCCAGACCTGCTCGCTGCTCCAGTCGACCAGCGGGTTGATCTTGAGCAGTCCGCCATTGGCGCTGTCGGTTTCGATGGTTGCGATAGCGCTGCGGGTAACGCTCTGCTCGCGTCGCATCCCGGTCACCCAGCCGGAAAGATGTTGCAGGGCGCGCTTGAGCGGCTCGACCTTGCGGATCTGACAGCACTCATGCCGGTTCTCCAGACTCTCGCGGAAAGAGAAGAGCCCCTTCTCCCGTTCCAGCCGCTCGACCGCTTCTGCTTGTGGAAAGTACCAGTCGATGCGGATACCGTATTTTTCCCTGATCGCTTCGGCAACCTCATAGGTCTCTTCATTGAGACGGCCGGTATCGAGGGCGAAGACGGTGATCGGCAGCTGCAGACGCTGAATCATGTCGATCAGCACCACATCTTCGATGCTGAAGGAGCAGGCGAGGGCGACCGGGCCAGCGGCCAGCAGAGCCCCCTGCTGCAGGATCTTTTCAGGAGGGTGGAGGCTCTTTTTGGTTTCATTCGTCAGTTTCATATGGAGTACTCCGGTTGCTTTGGTTTGCGGCCAAAGTTAATGCGGTTCCAGAGCCGTTCGTGAGCGATATAGAGAAAGATTTTAATGAATGTGTCGATCAGGCCGACGGTAGCGGCCAGGTCGAACCGCCGGAAGGCGACGAAGACCAATATCGTGGTGGTCAGGGTACCGATAATCCGGTAAGAAATCGCCTTGGCGATGCTGCGTCGGGTCGATTCGATCATCTCGTTCCATCCATCAAAGGGTGTTGTAGTCGGGTGCGATGGCACAAGACTATCTTTGCCTAGTTGAGTTGTCAACAAAAAATAAAATTAAATTACACTTAACTGTGTGTGTTACTGATTGTAAAACACAGTAGTTTGCGAGGTAATAACTGGCGAATC
>JACUTX010000141.1 GCA_014859615.1 Desulfuromonadales bacterium
CGACAGCAAAAAACCGGCCGAAATCTTCTCTTCCACCGTTCAGTTATATTGTTTAACAAAAAAAAAGAGACTTCCTTAGATGGGAAGCCCTTCATTCTACCTGAACTGTTTAAAATAAGCATATACTTCTTGTCGAAACAACAGTCCCATCACCTGGTATCACTCCTGTTTTTCAACAGGATCCCCGCTCTTATTTATCTTGTCTTTGTTAAAGGTGTACGGGTGCGCCTGACGACTGACAATAAAATCGGCAAAAACCTTCATCCAGATGGTCAAACCGGCCATAGCACTCCAGACCTTATACTCCAGCAGAGCGGCGGCAACGCCGAGGATCGTGACAACAGCAACCGATCCCGCCACCAGGTTAATCATGCCGGTATACGGGGCATACTTTTCCGGATTGGCCGGCGGGTCACCATTTTTCAGGGCGACTTCTGCATAATTTTTTTTGATAAAGATTCTATAAGCACGGCGCAGCCAGATGAATGCCATCGGGAAGAGCGCGACAAACAAGATTATGGTTGTTGCAACAGTTATGTCAAAATTCCTCATTAACCAGCTCCAGTTCTTACGGCTAAAAAGAGAGCAATCACGAAATATTTGTTAGCCTGCAAAGATTCAGTGCCATCAATATCAGGTGAAGAGCTGTCAGCTTCGAACGTTTCGGAAATCGATGATTCCAAAGCTCGATGCCCGATCAATTCTTTTTTAAAAATGACGCTAATTTTTGCACTGTCTTAGCGTTTCGTTATCTTTTACCTGACACCGCAGATGCAAGCAACAAAAATACCAAAAAAACCCCGCCAGTCAGCAAGACTGGCGGGGTAAGATCATGGAGCATGACGCTCAGATCAAAGTTTTAATGGGCGCCACCAATCTCTTTGGAGCCGCGCGGGATACGAACCGACTCAACCAGGGCAACGATCTCTGCCGGCGGTGCCGGGAACATTCTCTTCACTGCGAACGCCGCTGCAAAGTTCACGCATGCGCCGACCGCGCCGAACGCATTCGGTGAAATACCGAAGAAGAAGTTCTCACCACCGATAGCGTTGACAAACTCCGTCCCTTTGACGAAGAAGATCCCTTTGTGAGCAAAGACGTAGAACATGGTCACACCGAGACCGGCGAGCATACCGGCGATGGCGCCTTCACGGTTCATGGTCCGGCTGAAGATGCCGAGCATAAGGACCGGGAAGATCGAGCTGGCAGCGAGACCGAACGCGATAGCGACGGTACCGGCAGCAAATCCCGGCGGATGCAGACCAAGAAGACCGGCGACCACAATCGAGCAGGCCATGGCGATTTTACCCGCCATCAGTTCGCCCTTCTCACTCAAACTCGGTACCCAGATCTCTTTGAGAAGGTCATGCGAGATCGCAGAAGAGATCGCAAGAAGCAGACCGGCCGCGGTTGAGAGCGCTGCAGCCAGACCACCGGCTGCGACCAGAGCGATAACCCAGTTCGGCAGTTGTGCGATCTCCGGGTTGGCCAGAACCATGATATCCTGATTAACCTTCAGCTCGCTCCCCTTCCAGCCAGCGGCTTCAACCTTGGCCATAAATTCGGGACTCTTGTTTTTATCGTTGTAATACTGGATACGACCGTCGCCGTTTTTATCTTCAAATCCGAGCAGGCCGGTCTTTTCCCAACGCTTCATCCAATCGGGACGCTCGTTGTAAACGATACTGTTCTCTGCTATGAACAAGGAGCCGTCACCCTGCACACTCATCACAACGCCGTGGTTGATGGTCTTGTGCAGATTCATGCGGGCCATGGCGGCAACAGCCGGTGCGGTGGTGTAGAGGAGCGCAATGAAGACCAGCGCCCAACCGGCGGAAGAACGGGCCGCCTTAACCGTCGGAACGGTGAAGAAGCGGACAATAACGTGCGGCAGACCGGCGGTACCGATCATCAGCGTTACGGTATAGATAAACATGTTCAGTTTGCTGCCGGGGAGCTGAGTGGTATATTTACCAAAACCGAGATCCGTAATAACCTGGTCGAGTTTGGCGAGCAGACTGATATCGGTACCGGCAAAGTTACCACCGAGGCCGAGTTGCGGAATCGGGATGCCGGTCAACGACATGGAGATAAAGATAGCCGGGATGGTGTAAGCGAGGATCAGAACGCAGTACTGTGCGACCTGGGTATAGGTAATCCCTTTCATCCCGCCGAAAACGGCGTAAGCGAAAACAATCCCCATCCCGATGTAGATCCCCATCTCATTGGAAACCCCGAGAAAACGGGAGAAGGCCACACCGACACCGGTCATCTGACCGATGATGTAGGTGACCGAAGCCGCCAGCAGACAGATAACGGCAACGGCGCTCGCCTTTTTGGAGTAGAAACGATCGCCGACGAACTGCGGCACGGTAAATTTACCGAACTTGCGCAGATACGGGGCAAGGAGCATGGCGAGGAGAACATAACCGCCGGTCCAACCCATCAGGAAGAGACCGCCGCCGTAGCCCATGTTGGAAATCATACCGGCCATCGAGATAAAAGAGGCCGCCGACATCCAGTCAGCGCCGGTCGCCATCCCGTTCAGAACCGGATGGACACCCCCGCCCGCGACATAAAACTCTTTGGTGCTCCCGGCACGGGCCCAAACGGCGATGCCGATATAGAGCGCAAAAGATGCGCCGACAAATAGGTAGGTAATTGTTTGAAGATCCATTTATTTCTCCTCCACGTCAAATTTAATATCGAGTTTCCCCATCTTATTACCGTAATAGAAGATGAGGATCACGAAAATGTAGAGAGATCCCTGTTGAGCAAACCAGAAACCGAGCGGGTAACCACCCAGACTGACTTTGTTAAAAAGATCGACCAGGATGATACCGAAACCGTAAGAGACAACAAACCAGACAATTAGAACATTTCTCAGCAATTTTAGGACTTGAGTCCAATAGGCGCCACTACTTCTGTCTTCCATAAAGATTCTCCTCATTAAAAGTTTAACGTCTCAACCTCAACACGAAATAAATGGTCCGGAGACTTTGTCGGACCGCCTGCTATTTCTGTGTTCCCTCAGCCTCCTTTCAAATATACCCTTCGTTCTATTCGAATTTGCGACACTCTCATCCCTGTCAATACAGGCGCTGCATTTAAAACATTTGTTTAAAAATTAAATCATCAAACCAGCGCACCAAACAGGGAATATTTTTTGTTTCCAGAAAACTATCTCAAACGCTGTTTCACTGTCAAGAAAAAAAATAAAACCTTGTTTGATGCTTCGGAAACAATCCTGAAATTTCTGCTGAAGAATTTCCAACTGCTTGAAAAAAAAGCTGCGATACCGAGAAAAAACAGCCAGCGGTGCCTCTTTTTATCCTAAGTTCCGGCAGGTTGCAGGCGCCTGGCCGCCGAGCAGCTGCAACAGGGTACTGTTCAATCAGTGAAGGGAATAATCTGCGTCGTATTGACAATAATTACTCTATATGGTTTTGAACCGATTACAAGTTCCGGATAAAAAAAAAGGGAGAAATAAAACAAGGTATCTGTTAAAAAAATCTATTTTCAATAAAATTTCAAAGCAAATCAGGAGAAAGAGCCACAATGAGTCACAAAACAAAAGTTCATTTTTATTTTCCAACGAGGTCAGGGGGGAGAGATCGGGACAAAAAAAGATGAACCTAGCGGGAGATCGAATCGAGCTGATAACGATCGCGAATAAAGCGGAGCAATGTCCCAACCCCTTTCAGCGCCGTCCGGAGCCGATCACGTTCCCGATCCGTCATAACCAGCGGATCAATACTGTTCGACGGTTCGTTACCGGCGGCAAGAGCCCGCATCTGCCGGTGCAGACGCAATTTAAAGAGATAAGAAAAAACGTTATCGACAATTTCCCGGAAGTCCGCACTCAGCACGCGCGACTCTTCAAGTCGATCGAGCTTGTCCCAGGTGCTCCCGTTGACAATCCCGCTCTCCAGCGCCAGCAGACTCACGCCGGAGGTGATCGCAAAGATTCCGGCTTTTTTAAGATCGACCTTCCCCTTGTTCTCGCCCCGCTTCTCAACCTTGATCCGGCCAAACATCCCGAGCGGCGGAACGAAACTGACGATGTTGCGGGCAACGTACGGCAGAAACAGCCCATGTCGTTTGATTCCGGCGAGAATAAACTGCTGCAGTTCGTGTTCAAGATCGACATCCCCGTGCAGGGTCCTAAAATCCTGAAACATCCCGAAACGCACCATATGATCCCCGATCGGTTGCGAGAGCCACTGTTCGAGCAGCAGCTTCCAGTCGGCGAGAGCGTGTCGCCATTCAGGGTTGCTCGCCATGGTATTGGCCGAGCATTTTGGGACACCGACCTCTTCCAGAGCATCGGAGAGCCGGCAGGCAAAACGTTCGGCTGCCGCTCTCTGCTCTGCTGACAAGTCGTCGGCAAAAATCATCGCACTGTCCTGATCGGTCCGCAGAGTCTGCTCCCCCCGCCCTTCACTCCCGAGAGCCAGAAAAGCAGCCCCGGCCGGAAGCCGGATCCCTTCATCGCGCTCCATCAATTCGATAATACGCAAGGAAAACGAATCGTTAAAATGGGTAATCAGCTGCACAAGACTGCGGATATCCGCTCCGGCATCCGTGGCACAGTTCAACATCTCCAGAATACGGGCATTAATAATCCGCAACTCCTGGATCGATTCGGCCCCTTCGATCTCCTGACTCATGTAAATAGGGCTGCGGGTCTGCAGACTGAGCAGATCGGTATCCGTCAGCATACCGCAGAGTTGTCCTTGATGATCGATCACAACCAGACGATGAATCTTGTGCTTGGCCATTTTAAAAATGGCTTCAAACAGATAGCGGTCACGCTGCACCGTCACCGGCCGCGTATTCATGACGTCCTGAACCTCTACCCCGGAGATATCCCCCTTTGACTCAGCAATCAGTTTCCGAAATTCCCTGATCGAAAAGACCCCGAGAATCGTTTCTAGCGGGTCAACCACCACGAGCCCGGAGAGATCCTTCTCATGCATGATCCGTGCAGCCTCGACAACCGTCGTGCCGGGACTGCAGGTCACCGCCCCCCCTTTGCAGATACTGCCGACATGACTGAAGTAGAAGGTCTCTTCGCTGATACGGCTGTCCGGCATAGATTTCTCCCCACAAAAAGCAAAGATGAAAGCTTATCTTCACCTAATTTGCGCCGATGTGCAAGAACCACTTACCATAACTGTATGATCGGGCGTCATATCGAAGACCCGCTTTATATCTGCATCTGTAAAATATCGTAATTATTCAGCACCCTGCTCAAACCACACAGCATGTGGGCTACTGCTGTTAGCGGAGGGAAGTTAAGTGATAACGTTGGACGCAGGCAACAGCTGTAGACCTTATGCCGTAATAGAAGGACTGCAACAGTTGTAAATATCTTTGTTATGAAGAATCTTGCGCTTGACCGCCACCCTCTCTCACTATATACTCGCGAAAAATTTGCCGAAGTGGTGGAATTGGTAGACACGACGGTCTCAAACACCGTTGCTTCACGGCGTGCCGGTTCGAGTCCGGCCTTCGGTACCATCTAAAAGAAATGGCCCCTGATTCGTCACAGGGGCCATTTCTTTTTGCAAAATCAGCCAACTTTCGCGGCCGCCATGTGACCCGTCGAGCGAAACGTCCAGCACAAAGTCACCCGCAGAGCAACGCAAAATCCAACAATAAAGCCGGCGCTGATTCTGACTCCAGCCGCCGTCTGCCTTCAGCAAATAGTGTTCGCTTTTCCGGGGGCGCGATATGTTTTTTGCTGATCTGGTTTGATCAGGTCTCTTGCATTAATTGCCCTGTTGCTTTGCATGAAAAAAAGATGATCGCCAAGTGCTTAAAACCGGTCAATGGACCATCGAGTATAAAAGAGAATAGCGACAAACGGCTTTGACAAACTCCTCACCGAGTGCGGGGCTAAATAGATCCGTTTTTTTTCGGGCTAGCCAGACCACGGTTGTCCTTTTACTGAAAACTGGTGTAGTATCTGGTTGTTTTTCACATATCTGGTTATCAAAAAGAGGAGGCAGTCCATGATTAAAAAGGTTGGTTTTGTTGGGCTCGGAACTGTTGGCAGACACATGGCGATCAACCTGATGAAGGGGGACTATGATCTGACCGTTTTTGACAATAATGCTGAAAACGTCAGTGAACTGGCGAAGCTGGGAGCTACCGCCGCCGCCAGTGCCATTGACGCGACCAGAGGCAAAGATCTGGTCATCGCGATCCTGGCGGAGAGAGAAGAGTTGAAAGCGACTCTCTCTACTGAGACAGGTTTTCTTGACGGCCTTGATCCAGGGACTATCCTCGTGGACATGGGGACCCATTCCCTTGAAACCACTCTCGAGCTGGCAGAAAAAGCAGCGAATCAGGGGATCATGTTTCTGGAAGCCCCTGTCTGGGGGAGCAAGGAACATGCTGCCAATGGTCTGCTGACCATTCTGACCGGGGGTGATCTGACCGTCCTCGGTCGCTGCCGTGAACTCTTTTCCTATATCTCCCTCAATCTCATTCATCTGGGCGAGGTTGGTTCTGCGACCCGCATGAAATTCGTGGTCACCCTGTTCCAGGCGCACTTGATGGAAGGGCTGTCCGAGGCGCTGGTGTTTGGCGACAAGCTCGGCTTCAGTGTCGACAGGATCCTTGAAGTTTTCGATTCCGGCGGTCTGGCGTCTCCACTGGTGCATTCCAAAGGGCGCACCATCTCGCGCGGCAATTTCACACGAAATCTGGCACTGAAATATGTCTTCGAAGAGTTGCAGACGGTCAAGGACGTTGCGGACAGGGAGAATCTGCAGTTGCCCGGCAATGACGCCGTCGTCAAGGTCTACGCGCAGGCCATTAAAGATGGTCGTGGCGAGGAAGATTACTCTGCCGTGATCAAGGTCCTTCGTGGTTAGTTTTCGGTGGTAGGCA
>JACUTX010000142.1 GCA_014859615.1 Desulfuromonadales bacterium
GCGGGCCGTTCGCGACCGAGATCGGTTCCAGATCCTTGATTGTGATCGTCTTGAAAACCTTGTCAGCGCGGATCAGCAGGATCTGTTTACCGTCGACAGCGTAGAGGGTCTCCTTTCCATCCCAGGACGTCTTTAAGGCGGCAACATTGATATTCTCCCGCCAGCGAGTCGACTGACGGGGGGGATATTTCTGCCAAGCTGCGAACTCTTCGCCGCGCTCCGGATCAAAAACATGCACCATTTTTTTGCGTTGGTCCGCGATATAGATCCGCCCCTGCAGATCGGATGCGACCCCCTCAAGACTTGCGAACTGAGCACGACCTTTGCCACGCGATCCAAAATTAAACATGAAAGAGAGGTCGAAACTGTATTTTTTCAGACTGTAGCTGTCGGCATCGGCAACATAGATGCCATCTCTGGTCACAGCAACGCCGACCGGCCGCGATAATCCGGGCAGACGACCGAGAAAGCTACCCGCCTGATCGTAGATTTTAACGGCATCATCTTTGCTGTCGACCACGAAGATCCGCCCCCGGTAATCGACATCGACATCGATCGGACGGAGCAGACGGGCCTGATCCTTGTTGGGATCATCGTCCGGCGTTATGCCATCGACAACTCCGATGAACACCCCGCTCTCATCAAAAATCTGCACCCGACCGTTGCCACTATCCGCCACATAAATAATACCGTCCAGAACCGTTATCCCCTGCGGGGCGCTGAACTGTTTCAGACCGGAGCCGGCGTTGCCGAACGTTTCCATGAATTCACCCGCGCCGGAATAGATAACGACCTGATCATTGCCGCTATCGGCGATGAAGATACGACCATCGGCCACCGCGATCCCTGCCGGTTTTTTGAATCGGACGATTCCCGAAGCGTCCCTCCCCGCAAGGGTCAACAACGCTTCCCCTTGTGACGAGACGACCGTCACGCTGCCGTCACGCAACCCCGCATAGATGCGTCCCTGTGCATCGACCGCCACCGAGAGCGGCCGTTCCAGGGCAACGTCATGAACAAACTGCACCTTGGCGATTGTTGTTGGCGGCAACGCAGATGGAGCGCAAGAGCACAAAAGCAGAAGAGTCGTAAGATAAAAAAGGCGATTTCGCATAAAGATTTACCCCGTATGCTGATGTTCAAAATCGGTTTATCACTCTAACACAAAAGGACAATTAAAAGCATCCGCCCCTTTAAGAGACAGAAAAATTTATTCAGCGCCTGTTCAAACCTTAATAGAAGGGCTGAACAGTTTCAGACAGCTTTACTTTTGTTTGCTTTCAAATATGCCATTCCAATCATCCGGCGGCGGGGTCGCGATCATATCGCGACTCCGCTGACAATAAATAGCCGCAGGAACGTCCGCGGGGAACCGCTGGCAGATGGCAGAGAACAGCCTGAGAGCTTCTTCCCACTGCCGATTCCGGTAGCAGAACAACCCACGTTCAAAATCAGTGACGCGCTCTTTCTCTTCAAGCGGCTCAATCCCCCCGCGCTCCGCAATCAGTTCATAGATGTTCACCTCACGCTTTTTCCCGACGACTCTGATACAGTCGAGTTCCCGATAAATGAAATTCTCCCGGCTCTGCACGTAGGTCCCATCGCTGACCAGCACGTCGACCCCGTAAAACTTGGCCGTCCCCTCCAACCGGGCGGCAAGGTTGACATTATCGCCGATCAGAGTGTATTCCATCTTCTTCCCTTTGAGCCCGATATTACCGGCGATCACCTCGCCGGAGTTAATACCGACCCGAAACGAAAGCGGAATCTGACCGAGATTACGCAGTTTTTCTGACATCCTCCCGGAGACCTCGATCATCGCCAGTGTGCATTTTACTGCGGCTGCGGCATGCCCCTCCTGCGGCAGAGGCGCCCCCCAGTAAGCCATAATCCCGTCGCCCAGAAATTTATCGACCGTCCCGCCATGCTCCATAATCACCAGAGTCAACGCGGCCAGATAACTGTTCAGCACCTCCACCACCCGGGCGGGGGCCATATCTTCACTGAAGGTCGTAAAGCTCCTGACATCGAGGAACATAATAGTCACATCACGCGACGCCCCCCCGATCCTGACACTCTCCGGATCGTTGATCAACTGATCGACGATCCGGGTTGAAACATAGCTCGAAAAAACCGAGCGGATCTGCCGGGCGCGTCGGTCCAGAGTCATAAAATGAAAAGCTGTCGCTGCGACATAACAAAAAAGCGCACTGGTCAGCGGATAGATCATACTCAGCCAGCGCCCCTGTTCAAACATGTAATTGGCAAACCACAGATAAGAGACGGTAATCAGAAGAAAGGTTGGAAAAGTCAGTCGCGGTGAAACTCTGGCCGTCATGAAAAAGACAAAAATACCGATGGTAACAATAAAAAACAGATCGATCAGCGCTTCGATGCCGCTGCGGGTGATCAGGCGATGACTGATGATGTTATCGGCAATCGTTGCGTTGATCTCCACCCCCGGTGTGTTGCTGTCAAACGGGGTGACCCGCATATCGTAAATTCCGAGAGCGGTCATCCCCATAAAGAGAATCTTCCCCTTGAGTTCCTCCGGAGCGATACGTCCTTTGGCAACATCGGCAAATGAGTAGATAGGATAACTCCCGGGCGGTCCGGTGTAATTAATCAACATGGTCCGGTAACGATCCGTCGGGATATGCCGGTCGCCAACAATGATCTCAAATGGCTTCTGCACAATTTCACTGACGTTGAGACCGGCCATCGCCCCGCGCAGACCAAGGGACGGGTAGCTTTTATCCTGATCCTCAATCACCAGCAAGGTCCGACGGTTAACCCCGTCCTCATCCGGATGAAAATTGATATGCCCTTCGGCCCGAGCCGCTCCGGCTATCAGGGGGATGCTCGAAGTCTTCCCTTTAATGCTCCCATCCGGATTGTAATCGAACGCACTCGCCAGAACGACATTGCCAGCCCGAGTCAGCGCATCAGCAAAGGCCTGATCCGTGGTGGGGGATTCCGCTTCGGGGAAAAACGCATCCATCAACAAGGCTTTAGCCCCGGCACCCTTTACCTGCTCGATCAGGGCGATATAATGTTTTCGGGTCCAGGGGAAACGGCCGAGCTCGGCAATACTCCGATCGTTAATGGCAATAATCCCGATATCGGGATGTGCAGCGATCGCCCCGCGCAACGCCTTAAAGCGCAGATCGTAGGTATGGGCCTCAAATCTTTCGAGAACCGGGGTCTGAATATAATAGAGAGCAACCACACCGCTGATGGTTAAAAATGCCAGCAGGAATAAGATCACCTTCTGTTTTTTAAACCGCATGACACTCCTGTCCAAACAGCTGAACGACCATTTTGTGAAGAACAGAACGAAAAGATTAAAACCGCCGGGCAAAAAGGGGATTCCCTTGAAAGTAAACAGATCTGAATTTAATTTTTTTTAGATTAGATAAATTCTGGACTGAAGTCAAAATAAACACGGCAGAGCTCCGGCCAAGAAACAATTGACACGATTCATCAGATATGGTTTTACATAACTCTGTTTTGATTCTCCACTGCTCTCTTGACACTCAATCGGCACCACTTTTTATACAGGGGCAGCCCCTCTGCCCGGTCAGGTCCCCTTAATGATCGATTTTTTACAACAGTTCGATCCCGTAACCCAGGCTTTCATCGCGACGCTCTTTACCTGGGGGATGACGGCGGCCGGTGCGGCTCTCATTTTTTTCACCAGAACTGTCAACCGGAAACTGCTCGACGCAATGCTCGGATTTGCCGCCGGAGTGATGATTGCGGCGAGCTTCTGGTCTCTGCTTGCGCCGGGAATCGAGATGGCAGAGCAGTTGGATCAGACTCCGTGGTTGACCGCAGCAGTCGGCTTTATGAGTGGTGGCATTTTCATGCGCCTGACTGATAAATTTTTACCTCACCTCCATCCCGGCCTGAGCTCTGACAAAACCGAAGGGGTGAAGACTTCATGGCAGCGCAGCACCCTGCTGGTGTTGGCGATAACTTTGCACAATATCCCCGAAGGGTTGGCGGTCGGCGTTGCGTTTGGCGCAGTCGCGGCGGGTCTCCCGTCGGCCACAATCGGCGGAGCTATCGCTCTGGCCATCGGCATCGGTATTCAAAATTTACCTGAAGGGACAGCCGTTGCCGTCCCGTTGAGAAGAGAGGGGATGTCAAAAAGGAAAAGTTTTTTCATGGGGCAGGCGTCCGGCATTGTTGAGCCGATAGCCGGAGTTGTCGGGGCTCTGTTTGTCTTAAAGATGCAGACCATCCTCCCCTACGCACTCTGCTTTGCCGCCGGTGCCATGATCTTTGTCGTCGTGGAGGAATTAATTCCGGAATCACAACGCGATCATAAAAATATCGATCTGGTCACAATGGCAACCATGATCGGCTTTTCAATCATGATGATTCTCGACGTGGCGCTTGGATAAGCCTGAGAAAAAGCGCCCTGCTGCCAGACGTTACCCCACCCCCAAAACCACCAGCGCCACGATCTGATAACGAAGATACTTGCCGATCGTAACCAGAATAAGGTAGTGGCTAAGCTGCACCCGCATCAGGCCGCCGACCAGACAGAGCGGATCACCAACAACCGGCAGCCAGGCGAAGAGCAGCGACCAGGTGCCGTAGCGGGCATAAATCTGCGCCGCTTTTTCACGCTTGACCGGATCGATACGCAAAACCCGTTCGATAAGCCAAGGACCACCCCAGACGCCGATCGCATAGGTGGTGAGGGAGCCAAGACTGTTGCCGGCGGTCGCCACCGCGACGCAGACGACCGGATCGAAGCCAGAAAGCAGAAGGGCGGCGAGCAGCCATTCGCTGCCGAGCGGAAGAATGGTGGCGGCGAGAAACCCGAGAAGAAACAGACCGGGGTAGCCGAGATTGAAAATAAAAGCTTCCATTGACGGCAAGGGTACCGACGACGCAAGCTGCTGTCAATCGGAACCGACGCCGGTCGATTGACAGCAGTTACGAAACGCGTCACACTGGCAAAAGTGATCTACCAACCGATTCGACAAGGATATATGACGTGACTCAAGCCGTGATCCGCTGCCGATTTTTACCGACCAACCGCAAAGAGATGGAGGAGCGCGGTTGGGATGAGCTCGATGTGCTGTTCGTCACCGGCGATGCCTATATCGATCACCCGGCCTTCGGCACCCCGCTCCTCGCCCGTCTGCTCGAAGCGAAAGGGTACCGGGTCGGCATCCTCGCCCAGCCCGATTGGCGCGACCGGCAGGCGTTTCAGGTTATGGGACGCCCCCGCCTCTATGCCGCAGTCTCGGCCGGAGCCATGGATTCGATGGTCAACCACTACACGGCAGCCAAAAAAATCCGTCGCGACGATGCCTACACCCCCGGCGGCAGAGCGGGTGCGCGCCCGAACCGGGCGGTGATCGCCTACACGGCTGCTGTTAAAGGGGCGTTCAAACAGTTGCCGACAGTGATCGGCGGTCTCGAAGCGAGTCTGCGCCGTCTGGCCCATTATGATTACTGGAGTGATTCGGTACGGCGCTCGGTGCTGATCGACAGCAAGGGCGATCTGCTGCTGTTCGGCATGGCCGAAACCGCCCTGATCGAGTTGACCAGACGGCTCGCCGCGGGGGAGAAGATCAGCACAATTACCGATCTGCCGGGGAGCGCTTTCACCACCACAGAAGCCGCGTCCGACACGCTCCTTCTCCCTTCGTTCGACGCAGTCAGCACCGATACGCAAGCGTACAACGAGGCGTTTCGTCTGGCTGCCGAGCAGACCAACTCGTACACGGCGAAGACGCTGACCCAACCGCACGGTGATCGTTTTGTGCAGGTCAACCGTCCGGCAGCGCCGCTGACCGAAGAAGAGCTCGACCGGATCTACGCCCTCCCTTTCTGCCGTCTGCCGCACCCGTCCTACAGCGAAAAGATCCCGGCCTACGAGCAGATCCGCTTTTCAGTCACCAGCCACCGTGGCTGTTTTGGCGGCTGCGCTTTTTGCGCCATTACCCACCATCAGGGGAAAACCATCCAGTCGCGCTCACCGGCGTCGATCGAGCAGGAGGTCGACCGCCTCACCCGTCACCCTGATTTCAAGGGGACAGTCACCGATATCGGCGGCCCGACCGCCAACATGTACCGTCTCGGCTGCCGCAATCCGCAAGCCGAACAGCAGTGTCGCCGCAGCAGCTGCCTCTTTCCCGAAATCTGCCGGAATCTGCGCACCTTCGATCCGGCGATGACCAGGCTCCTCAGCGATCTGCGTCAACACCCGAAAGTGAAGCATCTTTTCATCGCCTCGGGGATCCGTTACGACCTGCTGCCGTTCCAGCCAGATTACTTCAATGCCCTGCTGCAATATCATGTCGGTGGACTGCTCAAAGTCGCACCCGAGTCCGGGAGCGTCGCCGTCGCGAAGGTCATGCAGAAACCGGGACCGGATAAATTCAGCGATTTTCTTGCCGGCTACCGCGACCGCAGCCAGAAGCTCGGGCTGCGCCAAGGTGTCGTCCCGTACTTTATCAGCGCTCACCCCGGCTGTACGCTAGGCGACATGATCGACACCGCCCTGTTTCTCAAACGGAACCGGTTGCAGGTTGAGCAGGTGCAGGAATTCACTCCGACGCCGGGGAGCCTGTCGACCTGCATCTACCACACTGGCCAGGATCCGTTCAGTGGCGAGGCCGTCCATATCCCGCGTTCAGCGGCGGAGAAGCGGCAGCAGAAGGCGCTTCTCCTTTATCATCTGCCTCAACAGCGCAAAGATGTCGTTGCAGCCTGCAAGCAATGCCGACGCGAGGATGCTCTGACGGAGCTCTATCCCGAGCATAAAGTCAAACAGCAGACGATTCGATCAGAGGACAAAGGGGAACCACAAAAGGGGAAACAACGTCTGCAGAGAAAGCGAAGCCATTAGGGGCTCAAGTTTTGAACCGC
>JACUTX010000143.1 GCA_014859615.1 Desulfuromonadales bacterium
ACCTGCCCTCTACCGTGTAAAACGGATCTATCGGGATCAGCCTATTCGGCTTCTGGTCATCGGCAAGGAGTACAAAACAGACGACGAGAAAAATGTCAACATCACCTATACGGTCAAGATTTTTGCCCCAAACGGAGAGGTTCTTTCGCAGGAAAAAGAACTCGATCTCTTCAAGGGGGGCGTTTCTGATAACAGCTTTTTGCTTCTCAGCCGTCAATTCCTCACCCTTACATTTTCCGAAAGCGATCCTTTTGGAACATATCGATTTGAGGTTACGGCCCATGATTCAGTCGCCTCACAGCAAGGGAGTTCGACGGCCGAGATCGTTCTCAGCTCAAGCTCGAATCGCCCCCTCTTCGACTCAAAGGAGGAGTTTTCAGACTGGGTTGGAAACTACTACCGTGATCCAGACCCGGTGCGAGCCATCACGGCTCTGTTCCAGTATGTAGACCCTGAGCTCTCTGCGGTTGAGAGGCAGTCCCCTTTACTCACTTTTCTCTCTTGCATTGTGCAAAAAAATCCTTTTCTCTGGCCGCAGCTGAAGGGTCTTTATCCCAAAGCGGATGCGGCTGAGCGCAAAAAAATTCTTCTGATCGCTGCTCTCAGTGGTCAACCGGACGATTTATTCTATTCGTCCCTGCCGCCGAATCTTCAGACCTTTTATCGCCATGCGCAGAGTGCCAATCTGCTTGAACCGACCGATCGACCCGTCACCGCGAATGAAATAAATACCCTCTGGGCCGAATTTATGGCGACCGGGAGCTTTGATCCGATTCGTAAGCTGGTCGGTTCTCTACGCCTTGAATCAACGAGAGGGGCACAGGATAAGATCGATACGGGGAAGGTTGAAGCGACGTCAGAGCTTAAAGCTGATGTGGCGCTTGAGTCCGTTTATCAGTTCGCCCTCGGCTCGCTGCTGCATAACGGTGAACAGCACTCTCTGGTGAAACAGTATCTCGGTTATATCTATGATTTTGAGAACCTTGAACCGCGAATCAAACAGCAGCTTGAAGAGATTCTCGCAATTTTAAAACAACGCTCCAATGAGGAAGAAGCACGCAAATATCTTGAAGAAAAAGGGGCAGAGAAGTAGTTTTTTCTCTGTTTTTATCCTCTTTTGCAACAAAAAAGGCCCACGGTAATTCGCAAGGCCTTTTTTGCTGCAGATTGTCAATGTTTACCAGATTGTGTCGAGCTTGGTTAATGCCAGTGTGAAATCGTCCTCGACCTGATTCAGGATCGCTTTTGCATATTCACTGTTATGGGCACCATTTGTTCCATCATTTCTGACAAATTTCAGGTTACGCAAGCCGTTCTGGTAGAGAGTCCAGACCTCGGCCGTATTCCGTTTGGCGCTGTCGGCTTCCAGCAAGGCTGCCTCGACCTGAACCTGCACCCTTTTGAGCATTTCGATCCGTTTTTTTGTGGTCGTCTCCCACTCGGTCAGAACCTCTTTGTAATCTTCATCGTGGCACGATGTACAGGTTGAAGCGGAAGGGCGATAAATCCCCTTGGTGACGCCGGTATGACAATCGGTACAGGTCATATCGGCTGCTTCGCCATACATCAGGCCCGGAATTTCTTCGATACCGTTAACCCCTGCCCCCTGATTCATAGTCAATTGAGCCGCGTGGCAGATATTGCAATCGTTGGTCTGCGGCGCATCATCACTCATTTCAGCGTGACAGGTCAGGCAGAAATTCATCCGGTCGGTGCTGGTTGCCGGATTGTGCACGACCCCGAAGTGGCAGTCACGACAGGAGAGTTCAAACTCTTCAATATGCAGGGAGTGGTCAAAGTGTGTTCCGCCGACGAACGTCTCTTCCATGATATCGGCCAGCCCCTTGCGCTCACGGAAAGAAGGGTTGACTACGTCATCGAGCATCCGCATGTTGACAAGCTTCATCGGCCCTTTGGTGTTGGAGCGAACCTGACGGTTCCCCTCATCGGAATGGCAGTAGAGACAGTGCCATGAGGGGACCAGATTCTCATGCGGGTTTGACAGGATCTCCAGTTTCTCTTCAGCTGAGATGGTCAACTGCATATACGTATCTTTGAGACCGCCCAGTTTGGCCTTCATATAGCCGAGGACACCGGGACGACCGTGGCAATCGAGACAGGAGACACCCGCCTCACCATGTGCCGAATGCTCCCAGGAATCGACTTCAGCCAGAGGGCCAAACCCCTGTGACGGGTGGCAGAGTTGGCAAAATTCCGGTTCGGAGGTCATATGAAGAATCTGAATATTTACAAAACCGAAGACTACAATTGCCAGAACCGACAACAGTGTGAATAAAACTATATGTCGCTTACACCAATTGAAAATGTTTTTAATCATCATGTCTTCCTTGGATTAAGATTTAATAAATGAATATATTCTAATAAGTTATGGGATATTTACCGACCGTATATAGACATATTTTATTTATTATTGCAACCTTGTTAATCCATTTTTCATTTTCAGCCGGTTGTTCGAATAAAAAAAGGGCCACCCGCAGGCAGCCCTTTTTCTTCCGCTATCAACTAAAATCTGTTAGTGCCCACCACCAGCCATGAAAGCAAAAATCATCAGTATCAGGCAGGCGATACCGGTAAACAGGGCAAGGTAACCGAAGGTTTTGAAAAACATATCAAAGATCGGGCCACTAACGCGCTTGCAGGCTAATTCTTCCGTCCTTCCTTCTTCTTCATACCGTTTCCACTGATCGCCGCGCTCTTCAATGAACTCTTCTTTGGAGATCTGCCCATTGAAAATAACAAAATCCATCGGGAACTTTTCCGGGCGGCCATGGGTATTGAAGAAATGGACAGTAAAGATGAAGCCGGTTGCCAGCAGCGCCTCATCGGAGTGAATGATTGTTGCGACATTGAAAGCCCAACCTGGCAGAAACAGCCCGAACAACTCGGGGAACCAGAGCATCAGACCAGAGCCGCCGATGGCAAACATGCCCCAGAAAACGGCGAGAAAATCAAATTTTTCCCAGTATGTCCACCGTTCAAAGGTCGGTTTTGGTCCCATAAAGAGGAACCACTTGACCATTGCCGTCACATCTTTGATGTCGCGCAAATTCGGGCAGAGGGAATCAGGACCAAACAGACGTTGCAGCCAGACCCCTTTAATATCTTTGCGAATGAAGAGGAAATCAAAACTCAGAACCAGAGCAGAAACGAAATAGTAGAAGGTGATCACCGCACAACCGCGATGAATCAGACCGGCGTATTCGGAACCGCCATAAAAGTTCATCAGGGTCTGGGCCCACTGCTGAGTGCTGAATTTGAGGGGTATGCCGGTCAGTGTGAGACCGAGAAAGCTGATGATAACCGTCAGATGCAGAATGATATGTCGTGCCTTGAACCGGGCATACTGTTTATGGGGTTCAGAGACGTGAACGACGCTTTTTCCGTGATGCAGTGCCGCCAGCTGCTGACGATTCTCGACAAAACCCCGCACCATCCAGAGCAGAGTATGAATCCAGAATACAGCGAAAGTTCCGATCAAAAGACCTGTCATGGCAATAAAGGTCCAGTAGAGGACCGGGTAATTTGCTCTATCAGTCATATCTCCGTGGGCGTAGAACATGGTAAACAGTTCTGACGCATCGGGGTGACACTGAGCACAGGTCTTGACCAGATTGGCCTCGTTGACCATCGATTGCGGGTTGTCCTGTGGCAAAACATTGTGTGAACCGTGACAGTCAGCACACCCGGCGACTTTTTCGGGGAATCCGAGCCGGTAGTTCTTGCCGTGATAACTCTCCATATAGGTCGAAACGGCGACGTTGAAAACCCCGTTGCGGTCCATCATCTCTTTATCATCATGACATTTCAAACAGACGAGCGTATGAAATTCACGTGTAGCGTGGTTGTCAGGATCACCGATCGCTTGTATCTGATGCAGGTTGTGACAATCACTGCAGGCAGCAGAATCCTGGTTTCCGGCCAGAACGGCGACACCATGGACAGAACTCTTGTAGTCCTCATGATCCGTGTGGCAATTTGTACACTTGGCAATAATTTTTGTTTTATCATTCTTCCAATAATTATGAATGTGAACATCATCATGGCAGTCAGCACAACTGATGTCATTGAGCATATGGACACTTGAGTAATGCTCAGTCGCCTCTTTGGCATGGCACTTCGCGCATTTTGGGGCACTCGGCATCAATTCGCCGGAAGTGTGCGCCTCAAGCGAAGTGACTTCGACATGACAACTGGTACACGCGTTCTGGCCATGAACCGACTGACCGTACTTGATCGGCGAAACCACGTCATCGTGGCACTCAAGGCAGATCTCGGGAGAGATCGCCATCCCGTAGTTTGCGACGGCCGGGGCGGCAAGGAGTGCAATTGAAAAAAGCAGAAGGATTAAGAGCCGAATCATTTTCATATGAACTCCTCCACAAAAAAAGCAAAACGGTAAAAGGGTCGGGTCAGGCGTTGCAGTGACCATCAGATGAATCAGATTAAAAATAGCAAAAAATGAATAATTCAAGAAACTTGCAGCAACTGTATAAATTTTAGATACACAGGATTAAAGAGACTTAACATGTCGATTATTAAAAGTCAATCGTGAACGTTTTTTTATGTGAATTTTTTAAAACAAGTGCTAGTTTTACAACGGGTTTGACAGGCTGGGAGAAGACGATGAAACAGATAAAACAGCAAGCGGTAATGCGAAACACAAGTTTTCTGATCGCAGGTTTTGCCTTGACGGTCTACATTGTTGGCGGCATAGGCGTAATGGCAGGGCTGGTCCTGATCGGCATGATCGGTCATCAGGATCTCTGGGGGTGGGGGGATGCTCGGTCGATCGGCTATTTCGTCTTTGCAGTCGGTCTTATCTTGAGCATCCTCGGCGTACTGATCATGCGAATTATGCGCAATCGTCAATGAGCGGGTGTGGCTTTATAGAGTCGGGTTTTGTGCATGATCGTTGTGATAGTTGAAATTAAAAGGGCGAACCTAAAAGGGCGAACCGATCTCGGTTCGCCCTTTTAACAAACATTTTCAAACGACCTTACTTGGCAACCATCTCTGCAATCGTCAACTTTGTCGCTGTATCGACAAACGGATTAGCGAAGAGGATGATCATCGATACGACGAAAACATAAATTGCGAGGGATTCGATCATCGCCAGACCGATCATCATGGTGGTGAGGATCTTGCCGGAAGCGCCCGGGTTACGAGCCACACCTTCAACAGCCGATTTGATTGCGAGACCCTGACCAATGCCGGTACCAAAAGAACCGATACCCATGCCGATACCTGCTGCCATGACACACCATGCGAAAAATTCCATTTTGTTTCTCCTTTTTGTCTACTGTATATAATTGTTCCTATATCATATAGGACTTTACCTTCGCCCATGCGAAGGATAAAATGAGTTAGTGAGCCTCTTCCAGCGCGCCGGCCAGGTAGATCATCGCCAGCAGGGAAAATACAAAAGTCTGGATAAAAGCGACGAGAATCCCCATCAGCATCATCGGCACCGGCAGCAAGAAGGGGACAAGGCCGACAAAAATCATCAGGACGATTTCATGGCCGTACATATTGCCGAAAAGACGCAGTGACAAAGAGAGAGGGCGGGCAATATGACCGATGATCTCGATGATGAAGATCAGAGGTGCCAGCCAGAGGATCGGACCCATAAAATGCTTCAGATAGGCGAACCCGTGCTTTTTGAATCCGACAGCGTGGGTCATGACAAAGACCGTGAGTGCCAGAGCCGCATTCGTGTTGAGGTCAGCCGTCGGCGGGTAAAAGCCGGGAATCAGTGCGATCAGGTTCGAGACGAGAATAAACAGGGCAAAGGTAGCAATCAAAGGGAAGTACGTTTTCCCTTCCTTCCCCATGGTATCTTCGAGCAAACCGTCTATCCCGGCGACGATCGCCTCCATCAGATTCTGCAGGCCGCCCGGAATCGTTTTGATGGCGCGTGACGCCAGAAAAGAGACGACGATCAGAATCAACATAACCAGCCAGGCGTATGTGACATGATTGCCGAGGTGTGTATTCAGAAGATCTTCGATCCATTTAAAAATCAGAAAAGGATGTGTCATCTCTACTTACCTGCCTTTTTTATTAAATTATGGAAAGCGTTTGAATGCCATCCAGACAATATTTAAAATAACGACCGATAGTCCGGCCGCTACCGCCAGGGGCGGAAGCTGTGCCTTGACGATCAACAGATAGATGCCGCTCCCCAAAAACGCCAGTCTGACGATATAACCGAACTGAAACCCCCTGGTCGATCCGGGATGCGGCTGCGTCAGCATTTTGCGCAAGGAACGCTCACGCAAATGGTGCCCTAATATTGCAAGCAAACCACCCGCTAAAACACCCAGACTTACCTCTAATGACCACCAGAACAGACTGAGAACCGTCAACAGAACAAGAATGCTCCAATTTCGCCGCGTAATTTCTCGCAGCAGAGGATCATTCTGAATCGTCACCGTCTTTACGCTCCCCCTGATCCTGACGCCGCAGCTCACGTGCAGTCAGAATAAAGATATTGCGAAAACCGGAAGCTATACCCACCCCGAGAAATATCAGCGTCAGCCAGGGTGATGTATCAAGCCACTTATCGAGATAAACACCGATGGCCAATCCGATAAGAGTGGAAAGGACAATGGAGATCCCGACGCTGGATAAAAACCCCAGAGACTTCATGAGCTCGCGATTATTTTTTGCCATCAGCCTCTGTATTCTACACTCAAATCGAGCGTTAAACCGGTACTATCTATCACACGCAGAACAAAGATGTCAACCGGTTTTTCGGGTTGAAGCCTGACCTTCAGCCATAAGAGCCAGGCAGAAAAAATCTTATTCGGCTCCGTCACTATCCCCT
>JACUTX010000144.1 GCA_014859615.1 Desulfuromonadales bacterium
TCTCAACAGCGGTCACTCATATCCAGATTGGCCGCTGTTGTTTTAGATGCCGTATGAACCAAGTAGAGTGGGTGTGGGGATATATTCGTGGGTGAGTGATATCGATTGACATTGAATTCTACGAACCGTACAATTGGTACAAATCGTACGGAGGTTAAAGCCATGACTAAAATGGGTGTTTCAGATGCACGTGATCATTTGAGTGAAATCGTAGATCGGGCTCGCTATACTCATGAACGAGTTGTTTTAACGAAACGTGGTAAGGATGTTGGCGCTATCGTCTCCATTGAGGATTTGAAGTTGCTTGAAGCTTTGGAAGATCAACTTGATGTTGATCTGGCCCGTCAAGCAATTGCAGAAGCTGGGGAGAATCGTATACCTTATCAAAGTTTACGTGAAAAGCTGGGGTTGTGATTCATGCCATACTGTATTGAGCTAACTCCGGCGGCAGAAAAAATTCTGTTGAAGTTGGCAAATAAAGACCATGCATTAATGCTCAGAATTGATCGTGCAATTCTTTCTTTGGCTGACGAACCGACCCCACCCAACAGCAAGCATCTTGTCGGTGAGGTTGCCAACTTACATCGATTACGGGTTGGTGACTACCGAATTATTTATCAGGTCGATGGTGGCAAGCTTGTTATCCTGGTCGTCCATGTCGGACCTCGCAAAGATGTTTACGTTATCGAAACGCTAACTGCCGAGCGCGTCTCTTCCTGAATGGACGCATTCAGCCTGATGTCCGCATTCTGGCCATTCGATCAGTAGAAAACACAAAAGGGGCGCTTCGATCGAAGCGCCCCTTTTTTTTTTGATGATGCGACAGTTCTTATTTCTTCGCGAGCGTTGTCTTTCTCGCGTTCATCACCTTGTAGGCACAAAACTCACCGCACATGGTGCAGGCGCCATGCTCTTCATCGACACCCGATTCGGCACGGATCCGGCGGGCTTTTTCCGGGTCGATGGCGAGTTTGAACTGCCCTTCCCAGTCGAGCTCCTTGCGGCACTTCGCCATGGCGATGTCTTTGTCGATTGCGCCCGGGACCCCTTTAACGATGTCACCGGCATGGGCGGCGATGCGGCAGGCCATCACCCCTTCGTGGACATCTTCCACCGTCGGGAGGCGCAGATGCTCGCTGGCGGTGACGTAACAGAGGAAATCGGCACCGGCGGCGGCGGCGACGGTGCCGCCGATGGCGCTGGTAATATGGTCGTAACCGGGGGCGATGTCGGTGACCAGCGGTCCGAGAACGTAAAATGGTGCGTTGTGGCAGAGCCGCTTTTGCAGCTGAATATTGGTTTTGATCTGGTGCAGCGGGACATGCCCCGGCCCTTCGATCATCACCTGCACCCCGGCCTTCCAGGCGCGCTGGGTCAACTCACCCAAAATGATCAACTCCTGAATCTGGGCCCGGTCGGTGGCGTCGGCTATGCAGCCGGGACGAAAACCGTCGCCGAGGGAGAGGGTGGCGTCGTAGGGGCGAACAATTTCGATCAGCCGGTCAAACTGTTCAAACAGCGGATTTTCCGCATCGTTATGCGTCATCCATTCGACGGTGAACGAGCCGCCGCGCGAGACGACCTCCATGATCCGCCCTTCGTTATCCATCCGATCAACGGTGCTGCGGGTGACGCCGCAGTGCACGGTGATGAAGTCGACGCCATCATCGAGATGTTTGACGATGCCGGCAAAAATCTCGTCGGCGGTCATGTCGACCATCGCCTTGTTTTTGCGTACGACCGTATCGACGGCCGCCTGATAGAGCGGTACGCTCCCGATGCAGGCTTCTGTTTCCGCAATAATTGCCGCCCGGATTTCGTCAATCGGCCCACCGGTCGAAAGATCCATGATCGCATCGGCGCCGGCGGCGACGGCGACCCGGGCCTTCTCAAGCTCCGTGTCAATGCTGGTATCGTCCTTGCTGGTGCCGATGTTGGCATTGACTTTGGTCCGCAGTCCAGCTCCGACAGCGAGCAGTTTGCCGTTCGGTCGTTTGCTGTTTTTGCAGATGATGGCGGTGCCGGCGGCAATATTGGCGCGCAGGGTCTCGGCATCGATATTTTCAGCGGCGGCAGCCAGCCTGATTTCGTCGGTAATGATGCCCTGACGGGCTTTTTCCATAAGCGTCATGCTGTCCTCATCGATTCGGTTGTCCGGAGTCTGGTCTCCCGGCAGATTAGCGTAAAAGTTGTGCGGCCTGAAAGTGATTAATCGGGCCGTGCCCACGGCCGATGCCCGGTGCGGTGCGGATCGCTTCGTGGATAAACTGTTTGGCCAGGCCGACGGCCTGTTCGATCGGCTCCCCCTGGGCCAGAAAAGTGGCGATGGCGGAAGCATAGCTGCAGCCGGTGCCGTGCGTATGCCGGGTTTTGATCCGCTCGGCAGGGAAACGGTGCAGCGTCTCTTTGACCAGCAGCAGATCGACCGCCGACGATTCGAGATGTCCCCCCTTGATCAAGACATAGCGGGCACCCATCTGTTGCAAACGCAGCGCTGCCTGTTCCATCTGCTGTTCGTTGCCGACCGTGAATCCAACCAGCGCTTCGGCTTCGGGGAGATTCGGGGTGAGTAAAAAGGCTTTGGGGATGATCTCGTCTTTCAACGCCTGAATCGCCTCCGCTTGTAACAGCGATGCTCCCCCCTTGGCAATCATGACCGGATCGATGACCGCCGGGATGGCGAAAGTTGTAACGGCTTTTGCCACGATCTGGATAATTTCAGCCGAGAAGAGCATGCCGGTTTTAATAACATCTGCGCCGAAATCGGTCAGAACGGCATCGATCTGCTGCGCAACAAAGTCGGCCGGACAGGGGTGAATGCCGGAAACACCGCTGCTGTTCTGGGCGGTCAACGCGGTGATGGCACTCATTCCGTAGCTGCCGAGCAGGGTGATGGTTTTAAGGTCGGCCTGAATCCCTGCCCCGCCGCCGGAGTCGGAGCCGGCAATAGTTAAGACCGTGCCGCGGGGCGTTGTTCCCGTTCGATTGAAGGCAAGGCAGAGCTCGCGACTCGCCATAACCGGGTCACTCTCCTGCATTACGGCCGAGATGACGGCGACCGCATCGGCTCCGGCATCCACCACTTCACCGATGTTGCAGCGGTTGATGCCGCCGATGGCGACCAGTGGCGTTGTGACGACCCGGCGGATTTCGCGCAGCCGTTCGACACCGACATGCTTGGCGTCCGCCTTGCTGCCGGTCGGAAACATGCTGCCGACGGCGATGTAGTCGGCCCCGTCTGCTTCGGCTTTTTGTGCCTGTGCAACCGTTCGGGTCGAGATACCGATAATTTTATTCGGTCCGAGCAACACCCGTGCCTCTGATAGCGTCATATCCTGCTGGCCGAGATGGACGCCGTCAGCGTTGCAGGCGCGGGCCAGCGCGGGGGAGTCGTTGATGATGAAGAGAACTTTGGCCGCCCGGCAAAGTTTCGCCAGTTCGCAGGCTATCCGCATCTGCTCGTCTGGACTCACCTCTTTACCCCGGTACTGCACGATCTGTACACCACCGCTCACGGCAGCGCGAACCCGGTCGACAAGTCGATGATCCCGGTTATGGTCAGTAATCAGGTAGAGTCCCTTGATCATTGTTCCCCTTAAATGAAAAAGCCACGTCCAAAGCGGACGCGGCGATTTTTGCGCTGCGTGGTCGCTTCCCTACGCCGGTACAAGCCGGATCAGGTTCGAAGGGTCGTCCGCTTTTGTTGCGGATCTCTCAGTATAACACTCCCCTAGCGGTATAAATTATGGTTGATCTATAGTGGTGGATCTTTTTGATTTTCAGACCAGAACAATCCTGTTATTCAGAAAGTCGATCTCGTCGATGACACCTTCGATATTACTGGTTTTTCCATAAATATCGATCAACCGCAAAGAGGTTGCGCCCGGAATCAGGGTGGCAACGTTTTCCAGCGATTTTTCTTCGTCTCCTGTGATCAGCACAAAGGCCCCTTGATTCAGACACATGCGATTTACCTCCGTAAAAGTGGGTGTCAGCCTATCGGAAATGGTCTTTGGCTGTCAACTTATTATCGGCACTCTGTGGGGAAAACGGCATATCCTCCTTTACAGTTTCGACCGCCGCATGCTAAAAAAGCTTCTACTTTCCACGTCTGCTCAAGAAAGAAGCGTCAGGTGAAAAACAGTCGTTTCACATATGCCGAGATCGACCTGTCGGCTGTTGTCTATAATTATAAGCTGTTGTGCGCTCAGGCGGGCGCCGGTGTGGCTCTTCTGGCGGTGGTCAAGGCGAATGCCTACGGGCATGGCGCCGTAGCCGTCAGCCGGGCTCTGGCCGAAGCGGGGGCACCGATGTTTGCCGTCGCTTCAATTGAAGAAGGGATCGAATTAAGGGCAGCCGGGATTGAACAGCCGATCCTGGTGATGGGGGTTGTTCTTCCCGGCCAGGAGGGGCTGCTGATAGAGCATCGCCTGACTCCCTACCTCTTTGATCTGGCGACCGCCCGCAGGCTCTCTGCTGCAGCCGCAGAGCGGGGGACTGCCGTCGGTTATCATCTGAAGGTCAATACCGGAATGAGCCGTATCGGTTTTGATCCGGTTGATCTGCCGCAGGTTTTATCGCTGCTTAAAACGTTCACCGGTCTGCAGATGCAGGGGGTGATGTCGCATTTTGCCCTGGCCGATGCACCAAACGACCCGTTTACGCATGAGCAGGTCGGGCGTTTTCACCGGATTATTGAATCGATACATGCCGCCGGTTTTACGCCGCAATATATTCATCAGGCCAACAGTGCCGGAATTCTGACCGGTGTCGCCCGTGACTCAAATCTGGCCCGCCCCGGCATCGCTCTTTATGGCGGCCTGCCGTCCGACGCTTTTGCCGCTCTCGATCTGCGCCCGGTCATGAGTCTGCGCTCGGCGATTATGCAGATCCGAACCGTTGCAAAAGGGGTCGGCGTCTCATACGGCCATCAGTTTGTTGCCGGGCGGCAAAGCCGGATTGCAATCGTGCAGATCGGTTATGCGGACGGCTACAATCGCCTCCTCTCCGATCGCGGCGAAGCTCTTGTCTGTGGTGAGCGCGTACCGGTGGTCGGGCGGGTCTGCATGGACTGGATCATGCTCGATGTGACCGATGTGAGCGGGGCTCAGGTCGGTAGTGAAGTGACTCTGCTCGGCTCTGATACAGACGGCAACCTGATTCGGGCCGAAGAGTGGGGCGCAAAGATCGGGACAATCAACTACGAGGTATTCTGCGGGATCAGCAGGCGTGTCCCTCGTATCTATAAAGAGCAAGGGTCTTTTTGATACCTGATTCTGACGGGAACCGATATGTCCGGACAATCGATTCGCCTCGCGCTTGATCTCGGCACAACCTCTCTGGCTGGCGCGCTCCTTTCAGCTGATGGCGAACGACTCGCCGAAGGGCAGTTGCCGAATTCACAAAAACAGTATGGCAGTGATGTGATCCGTCGCCTCGAAGCCGCCCGGAGCGGGGACGCAAAAGAGCTTCAGGCTCTGCTTGTCGCCGATATTGATCGACTGGCGAATAATCTCTGCCGGCAGGCTTGCGTTGCGCGTTCTGCCATCGCGGCTGCGGCTGCGGCTGCGAACCCGGCAATCACCACCTTGCTGCGCAATCTCTCTCCCGATCCGATCCTCTTCCCCCCCTACCGCCCTGCAGATTCTTCGGCTGTCGATTTTGACCTGCAGAAGGTCGGGCTAAACGGGCTCCCCCCCTTGTTTCTCTTCCCGCTGGTGAACGGCTTTGTCGGGGGCGATCTGATTGCCTTTCTCTTCAGTCAGCCGCCGCCAAAAGCGCCGACTCTTTACATCGATGTCGGGACGAATGCAGAAATGGCTCTGTACGACGGCAGCCGTTGGCAGGTGACGTCGGTCGCTGCCGGTCCGGCGTTTGAAGGGGAAGGGATGACCTCAGGCATGTCGTATGGTGCGGGGGCCATTGCTGGCGTCCGGGCGGTCGATCACCGGTTTGTTTTCGATGTCGCCGGCGGGGGAACGCCGGTCGGTCTCTGCGGCAGTGGTCTGGCCGAGGCGATCGCCGTCGCACTGGCTGAAGGGGTGATCGATCGTCACGGAACGATCGTCGATCCTGATATGGTTCCGACCGGTTTCTCTCGCTACCTGAAGCCGGACAAAGACGGCATTTCACTTCAACTCTACCGGGACGCGAGGCAGCAGATCATTGTCACCCAACAGGATGTGCGCAATTTTCAGCTCGCCAAGGCGGCGGTCAAGGCCGGGGTGGAATGTCTGCTCTATCGGGCGAAGCTCGACTATGGTGCCGTCGAAGAGGTCGTTTTGACCGGTGCCTTCGGCTTTTCGCTCGCTTCCGAGGTGCTGAAAAGGGTTGATATGATTCCTTCAAACATGGTAGATAAGGTCCGGTTTGAGCCGGGTGGCGCACTCTCTGGCGTCTGCCGTTTTTTGTTGGAGAAAGGCGGGCGGAAGCAGCTTGAGACGCTGACTTCCAGGCTCAAACCTTACCCTCTCTCCGGCACACCGGCTTTCGAAAAAGCCTTTATCGGGGCTATCGATTTTTGAACGAAGTTGACGCAAGTGGCTTCTGTTTTAAAAACTCTTGTTTTTTTGTAACTGCTCAGCACTCTATTCCGGCATAAGGTCCACAGCTGTTGCCTGAGTCAAGCGTTGTCACTTAACTTCCTTTTTGTCAACAGTAGTAGCCCACATGCTATGCAGTTTGAGCCGGGTGCTGAAAAATTGTAATGATTCAATACCTGCCAAAAGAGTGTCATTCCAGAGGGGGTAATCAAAGAATTCAGCTTTTGAAGCCATGGATCCCCGATAGAATCATTCGAGGATGACAAGATTTCTAAT
>JACUTX010000410.1 GCA_014859615.1 Desulfuromonadales bacterium
TGCTCTTCTCCGCATTGCCGGGACAAAGAGAACTGGCGGTCTTTGCCATGGCCGGAATTGTCGCTGCGATCCTCCTCGCGCTGTTGATTCTGCCCCATTTTATCGGCAGAGAGGGGGAGGTTGACGATCTCCCCCGCCACCGTTCTTCACGACATCTGTATGAAAAGATGCCGTATCTGCGCAAGGGGATCCTCTTCTTCTGGCTGGGGATCATTATTCTGAGTGCAACACAAGCGCCGCTGTTAAAAATTAGCGGCGCCTTGCGGCAGCTCAGTTATATCTCCGCAGAACTGAAGCAGTCCGAGGCGACCCTGGCAGAGGTGTGGGGAGATATGCGTGGCCGGGCGCTGATTTTCGCGGGCGGGAAAGATTTGCAGACCGCTCTGCAGCGTAACGATCAGGTCTGGGAAAAACTCGGCCAGCAACAGATTCAGGGGGAGTCGGTCAGCCTTGCCCCTCTGCTCGCGGCAAAAGAGACCCAACAGCAGCGGTTACAGCTCTGGGAGAGCTTCTGGCAGGAACACCGGTCGGCAACAGAGCAGCGCATACAGCAGGCAGCGGCGAAGTACGGTTTTGCTGCTGATGCGTTTGCCCCGTTTTTTAATCGTCTGGATCGCCCGCCTGAGCCGGTCGATATGGAACGACTGCAAGCGTGGGGGCTTTCGGGATTGCTGGAGAATTTCCTTCTGAAGGACGGTACCGATTACCAGTTGCTGACCCTGCTCCCTGATCAGCCGGAGTTGATCCGTCGTCTCGACGCTGAATTAAGCGGGCTTACGGGAGTGACTCTGGTTTCACAATCCCGCTTCGGACAGGAGCTGAGTCAGGAGATATCGAGCGATTTTAATCGGTTTATTCTTCTGGCCGGCGTCGCGGTTCTGGTTTTGCTGTTTCTCCTCTTTCGTCGTTTATCGGCAGTGCTGCTGGCGCTGTTGCCGGTTTTTACCGGGCTGCTGGTGATGTTTGGCGCCATGGGGTGGCTCGGTCTGGAGATGAATCTGTTCAACGTGGTCGCCTCGATCCTGGTGATCGGTCTCGGGGTCGATTACGGCATCTTCATGGTCTGCCATCGGCAGCAGCAGAATCTTGCGTCATCACGTGCGGTTCTGGTCTCCGGATTGACGACTCTGGTCGGCTTTGGTGCTCTGGTTCTGGCGAAACATCCGGCGATGCACTCTATCGG
>JACUTX010000411.1 GCA_014859615.1 Desulfuromonadales bacterium
AAATTCTTGGCGGCGGGGATTGCATGGATATTCGAAAGATTCTTGAAGATCGTGAAAAACAGATGCTCTCGCGTTTCGCATGCCTGAGCGTAGAGAGTCTGGGACGTGTTCGGACTGAACAGCCCGGTCAGATGCGGACTGCTTTTCAGGAGGATTGTGATCGAATTCTGCATAGCAAGGCCTTTCGCAGGCTCAAATATAAAACCCAGGTTTTTCTTTCCCCCGAAGGGGATCATTACCGGACGCGTCTGACGCATACTCTTGAAGTCTCACAGATCGCCCGCACCATCTCCCGGGCACTGGCTTTGAATGAAGATCTGACTGAAGCGATTGCCCTCGGTCACGATCTCGGACACACGCCGTTTGGTCATGCTGGCGAGAGGGTCTTAAACGAACTTGCTTCTGACGGTTTTCACCACGTCAAACAGAGCCAGCGTGTGGTTGAATCGCTTGAAAATGATGGCACCGGCCTTAATTTGACGGTTGAAGTTATCGATGGAATCCGTAACCACTCAAAAGGACAAGGGCCTCTCAACCTGACCGACGCACGTTTTTTGCCGAAAACGCTGGAGGGGCGGGTTGTTCGGTTTGCAGATATTATCGCTTATGTCAATCATGATCTCGATGATGCTCTGCGCGCTGGCCTGATTGTTGAGACAGAAATTCCTGTTGAAATTTCAGGCGTTTTAGGGAGTTCCTCTTCGATGCGGATCGACGCAATGATTGCTGATGTCGTACAGAACGCCCTGCATGACGATATTATGTCGATCCGTTTTACGGACAAGATTGATTGCGCGTTAATTTCATTACGAACATGGCTGGGTGAACATGTCTATCGGGTTCAGAGTATTGAAGATGAGTTTGAAAAAGCATCGCGTTTGCTTCGGAATCTGTTTGAATATTTCATGAAGAACAGATCGGCCCTGATTGCGCTTGGCGGGCGCATTCGTGAGAATGAACCTTTCGATCGATCCGTGGTCGATTTCATAGCCGGGATGACAGATCGATTTGCGACCAACCTTTATCACGAGATTTTTCTGCCTCAACCATGGCGTGTCGAAGGAGTCCGTTCTGTGCCGTCGTGACGCCGCTGTGACTCTTGACACTCTTGCTGAAAGTGTGGTAATTACCTTGAAGTTTTAAGTTTTTTCCTTCAGGGACGACGAGAGTCATGA
>JACUTX010000145.1 GCA_014859615.1 Desulfuromonadales bacterium
TCAACTCAACAGTTACGACTCTACGGGTTTGTCATGATGGGGATCGGCTTGCTCGTCGTCTATTTTGCCACGCGATAAAGGGTTAAAACAGATTGACTTTACAAGGTGTTTATGGTTGAGTTGTCCAGATTTTTCAGGGGGAAGGGCGGTGTTGCAGTACAATGTTTTTGTCTGAATTTGATTTTGAACTCCCTGCGGAACTGATCGCTCAGAAACCGGCCGAAGTGAGAACCGCATCGCGTATGATGATGTTGAATCGGGCCGATGAATCGGTACGTTCAGGTCAGTTTTCTGATCTGAATGAACACCTGCAACAAGGTGATCTGCTTGTTTTAAATGATACGCAGGTGATTCCTGCCCGTCTGATCGGGAAGAAAGAGACCGGTGGACGAATTGAAGTCTTTCTGGTTCGACGTCTTGCCGGTGCAGAAGAGAGCTGGGCCTGTCTGACCAAAAGCTCAAAAACAGTCAAACCCGGGGTGCGACTCATCTTCTCTGACGGACTGGAGGGGACGGTTCTCACCGGTGGCGATGAGCTGCTTAAATATCTGCATTTTACTGCGCCGGGTGTTGTCTCCGAGGTTTTGGATCGTGTTGGCCGGATCCCTTTACCCCCCTATATCGAACGTGAACCGGAAGCTGAAGATCGGGATCGTTATCAGACCGTCTTTGCCTGTAATGCCGGGGCGCTTGCGGCACCGACCGCCGGACTTCACTTCAGTCAGCCTTATCTCGATAGTTTACGCCGGGCAGGGGTTGATATCCTGTTTCTCACGCTGCATGTTGGTCTCGGAACTTTTTTACCGATTCGCACAGATAATGTTGCTGAACATCAGATGCATGCAGAAGAGTACACGATTTCAGAATCGACGGCTCAGTGCCTGAATCGCGCCCGTGACGATGGCCGTCGTATTGTCGCGGTCGGAACCACAGTGGCAAGGGCATTGGAGTCAGCCTTCTCATCGCATGAGAATAAGGTTCTGAGCGGCACGGCAACCACACAAATTTTTATTCGTCCCGGCTATACATTCAAGGTCATCGATGCCTTATTGACAAATTTTCATCTTCCACGGTCAACGCTGCTCATGTTAGTCTCGGCTTTTGCCGGTAAAGAGTTCATCTTGTCTGCTTATGAGCAGGCGGTGCGTGAACGTTTTCGTTTTTTCAGCTACGGGGATTGCATGTTTATTCAGTAGCTCTATGTAGAATGAGTTGATCTGGTGCAGAAAAAGAATTTTGTTCTTTTAAATAGAGACGACTCGACCCTGGCCCGTCGCGGGGTGGTCTCAACCCCTAGAGGTAAGATCCAAACGCCGGCTTTTATGCCGGTTGGGACCCTCGGCACAGTCAAGGGGATGTTGCCGGAAACCTTGAGTGAGATCGGGGCGCAGATTATCTTGGGGAACACCTATCATCTGTTGCTTCGCCCAGGGCATGAACTGGTGGCGAAGCTGGGTGGCCTGCACCGCTTTATGAATTGGGACAAACCGATTCTGACCGATAGTGGCGGCTTTCAGGTTTTCAGTCTTGGTGCTCTGCGTCAAATCGATGAGCAGGGTGTAGCGTTTCAGTCTCATATCGATGGTTCGAAGTATCTGCTCACTCCGGAATCGTCTATTGCGATTCAGGAGGCGCTCGGTTCCGATATTATCATGGCTTTTGACGAGTGTATTCCGCATCCGTCGACCCGGGATTATGTCGCCGCTTCGACTGCACGCTCCGGACGTTGGGCGCAGCGGTGCAAGAAGGCGCGTAAAGACGATACGGCGCAACTGTTCGGTATCGTCCAGGGGGGGATGTATCACGATTTACGGACCGAGAGTGCCGAAGAACTGATTGCCATCGGTTTCGATGGCTATGCGATCGGGGGGCTCTCGGTTGGCGAAGAAGCTGAGTTGATGTATGAGATGATGGAACATACGCTACCGCTTCTCCCCGTCGATTCGCCTCGCTATGTGATGGGGATCGGTACACCGGAGAATCTGATCGAGGCGATTGTCCGCGGGGCGGATATGTTTGATTGTGTCATGCCGACCCGCAATGCCCGCAACGGTGTATTGTTTACCAGTTTTGGCAAAATCAGCATCAAACAGGCCCGTTATATCGAGGATGAGCGTCCGATCGATCCGGACTGCTCATGTTACGTTTGCAGAAAATACAGTCGTGCCTATTTGCGGCATCTTTATCAGAATAATGAAATCTTATCATCGATGCTCAATACACATCATAACCTCTCCTACTACCTCGGTTTGATGGCAGAGGTCCGCGAGGCGATTGAAAAGAGAGCTTTCGGGGTTTTTCGTAAAGATTTTTATCGTAAACGGGAAGTCAAACAATAATTTATCGCAACAGTTGATCTTATCTACAAAAAGGAGAAACAAGAATGAATCTGATGAATCTTTTTATTACGGATGCGCACGCGGCAGAGTCTGCTGTGGGTGGTGGCAGTGGCTATGAAAGTATTATCATGCTGGTTGCTATGGGGGCGATCTTCTATTTTCTATTGATCCGTCCGCAATCAAAGCGTGCCAAAGCCCACAAACAGTTGATAGAGAGTCTGTCGGTTGGTGATCCGGTTGTGACTGCAGGAGGTGTACATGGTAAAATTGTCGCCCTGCAGGATGCGATTGTCACCGTTGAAATTGCAGCTGGCGTCAAAGTTAAATTCAATCGCTCCTCAATCGTCGGTGGCCAAAAATCGACCGATGAGAAGAGTGAATAATTTACCGACCGTTTTTTTAATTTCTATTGGAGTGACAAACCGCTATGTCAGGAAGTATCAAGTGGCGAGGACTATTTGTCCTGATCTGTCTCGTTTTTGCGTTGGTGTCCCTGGCGCCGACCTTTTTCAATAAAAGTCTTCCCGCCTGGTGGACCGATACCTTTTCGCCGATTCAAAAAGGGCTCGATCTGCAGGGGGGGATTCATCTGGTTCTCGGTGTTGTTGTGGAGAAGGCGGTTGAGAGTCATCTCGACGGGATTGCCGATCAGATCGAAGACCAGATGCGTGAAAAGGATATCATTTACAAGCGGGTTGAGCGTATAGCGGGCGAGCGTATCGTCGTCACGGTTTATGACGACGAAGCCGCATCCACACTCGATAATTTGATGAAAGAGACCTTTGGAAATCTTGAGCCGATGACGCTTGAGACGGAAGGGGGGTACGTCCAGAAACATTACCGACTCAGCGATGCTGAAATCGAAGCAACCAGAGAGCTGGCAATCCGCCAGGCTCTGCAGACCCTGCGCAGTCGCGTTGATGAATTTGGTGTCGGTGAGCCGGTGCTGCAGCGACAGGCGGGAAACCGGATTCTGATTCAGCTGCCGGGGATCGATGATCCGAAGCGTGCGATCGATCTGATTGGTCGGCGGGCACGCCTTGAGTTCAAGATGGTTCTTGATGATGCCGATCCGCAGGAAGCGATCAAGGGGAATCTGCCGCGCAATGGCCAGTTACTCTATATGCAGCAGGTCGATTCGCGGACCGGAGTCAAGACCGAGACACCGATTGTGGTCGAAAGTCGCACTGCTCTGACCGGAGAATATCTGACCGACGCCCGGGTACGCATCAGCAGTCAGTTTAACGACCCGTATGTCAGTATTCAGTTTGATGCGGCTGGTGCCAAACGGTTTGAACAGATCACCGGTGCCAACAAGGGGCGGCGGATGGCGATTGTTCTGGATGATACGGTTCATTCGGCGCCGGTTATTCAGGATCGCATCGGCGGCGGTTCGGCTCAGATCAGTGGCAGTTTCACTGAACAGGAAGCGACGGACCTCGCTATTGTTCTTCGTTCAGGATCGCTTCCGGCACCGGTAGAAATCCTTGAAAACCGGACGGTCGGACCGTCTCTCGGACAGGACTCTATCGACAAGGGGATCATGTCGGTTCTGGTTGGCGCCCTTCTGGTTGTTGTTGCGATGCTTTTTTATTATCGTCTTTCCGGTCTGGTTGCCAATATTGCCTTGCTCAGTAACCTGATTTTCATTCTGGCCCTGCTCTCACTGCTCGGAGCGACGCTGACCTTGCCGGGGATTGCCGGGATTGTTCTGACCATCGGAATGGCGGTCGATGCAAATGTTCTGATTTTCGAGCGAATTCGGGAGGAGCTGCGCAGCGGCCGTCCCGCAGCCATTGCTCTGGAATCCGGCTTCGGCAAGGCGTTTCGCACCATCGTCGATGCCAATATTACCACCTTGATCGCTGCGGTGGTTCTGTTTCAGTTCGGCACCGGTCCGGTCAAAGGGTTTGCTGTTACGCTCTCAATCGGGATCCTTTGTTCTCTGTTTACGGCTGTCTTTGTTTCGCGACTTATCTTTGATTTTTTCCTGGCGCAGGGTAAAGCCAGGAAATTCAGTATATAGGAGAACAGCATGCAACTGATTAAATCTGACATAAATCTTGATTTTGTCGGCAAAAGAAAACTGGCTGTTCTCTTCTCGGCGCTGCTGCTATTGATCAGTATCGGCTCTCTGGTGATTCAGGGTGGCCCGAACTACGGCATCGATTTTGTCGGGGGGACACTGGTTCAGGTAAAAATTGATGCGGATGCGAGTTCTGCCACGATCAAGGATGCCCTTAAAGATATGGCATTGGGCGGGCTGGTCGTACAGAGTTTTGGTGATGAGTCGAATGAGTTTCTGATCCGGGCGCAGTCGTCGAGTGCCGAACTGAAGGACATTTCGAACCAGATATCGAGCTCTCTGCAGAGCCAGTTCGGCGCCGGGACGGTGGAAATTCGCCGGAGCGAGATGGTCGGACCGCAGGTCGGAAAAGATCTGCGTGAAAAGGGGATTATGGCTGTTGTTTATGCCATGATCGGGATCCTGATCTACATCACTCTGCGGTTTGAATTCCGTTTCGCCGTTGGCGCAATCATTGCTCTGATTCACGATGTCACGATCACCCTCGGTGTCTTTTCTCTTTTTGGCAAAGAGATCGATCTCCCGATCATCGCTGCTTTTCTGGCGATTATCGGCTATTCTCTGAACGATACGATTATTGTCTATGACCGGATTCGCGAAAATATGGGGACGCTGTCAAAATCAAAATTTCCGGTTATCGTTAATCGCAGTATTAATGAAACGCTCTCCCGAACCATCCTGACCTCCGGTACAACTCTTCTGGTTGTTCTCTCTCTGTTTGTACTTGGTGGCGGCGTGATTCATAACTTTGCCTTTGCACTTCTGGTCGGTGTTCTGATCGGAACCTATTCATCGATTTTTGTAGCGAGTCCGTTGTTGATATTCTGGGATGAGTACAAAACCGTTAAAGCTGCCAAGGGGAAAATAGCATGAAAAAAGAGTCTCTTTTTTTTCTGGGCGTCGCCCTGGTGATCGGTCTCCTGCTCGGTCTGATCATCGGTCATAAAAAATCTGGGCCGAACTCTTCGACTCCGGTCGCCAATGTCGGGCAGACAGCACCTCCGGTCAATCCGGAGCAGAATATCCGGCGTTTAAAAGAGGTAGTGGCGGCTGAGCCGCAAAACCGCAATGCCTGGGTGCAGCTCGGCAATACCTATTTTGATTCCAATCGTTTTCTTGAATCGATTGAAGCTTACGAAAAAGCACTGGAGCTCGACGGGAACGACCCGAATGTCTTGACCGATCAGGGGGTGATGTTTCGTAGTCTCGGCTGGTTTGACAAGGCGGTTGAAAACTTTGAAAAAGCCCACGCCCTTGCGCCGAATCATCTGCAGAGTCTCTATAACGCCTACATTGTTTACCGGCACGATTTGAATGATTTTGCCAAGGCAAAAAAGGCAGCGCTTCGCCACCTCGATCTTCAGCCGAACAGTCAGGCCAGTGCGCAGTTGCGGGCTGATATCGAATTTATGAATGCCCAGCCTGCTGCAAATCAGAAATAAATGCGTTTATACACAGGCCGATCAGATTACTTTGATCGGCCTGTCTCTTCTTATATGCGACCTTTTGTCTTGACATCGCTTCTGGTTCGAATATTTTCTGTCGGGCTGATTCTTATCCTCTGTGCCTGTCTGCCGCTGCAAAAGCCGCAGACCGACTTTCAACCTGCCATGATTGTCTGGTCCGGAACGGTTGAGATCGATGGCGATACGATTTTTGCACCTGCGACGGAGCTGATTATTCTCCCTGGCACCGAGGTGGTTTTTCTTCCCGCCGATCCTGCCCGTGACACCTTGCAGCGCCATCCCAATTTCATCGGTTACGAGCTGATTATTCAAGGGCGGGTAACGGCAGTCGGGACAGCCGATCGACCGATTATCTTTCGCTCATCAGACCTTGCATCCGGTGCCGGAAGCTGGGGAGGGATCAATCTGGTCGAAAGCCCTGATGCCAGATTTGAATTCTGTCAATTTATGCAAGCCGACAGTGCGGTGCACGGTCAAAAGTCAAAGATTACGGTTGAAAACTCTCTTTTTGCTAGAAATCGGGTCGGCGTCCGTTTTTACGATAGCGAAATCCTGATCGAAAATAACCTTTTTCACAACAATCAAACCGCTATCCGCTTTCATTTCGGCGCTCCGGTTATCTGTCTGAATATCATCCGCAATAATGAGCAAGGTCTGTTTGTCACATCATACCCGCGTGATTACCTGATCGAGAACAACACCTTTGAACAGAATCGGTACGGGAACGTTATTCTCGGCGAAGAGGTTCC
>JACUTX010000146.1 GCA_014859615.1 Desulfuromonadales bacterium
TAGACAGATTCTGCTGATCCGTGCCGACAAGGTCGTCAAGACGATCACAATCAAGGATCTGGAACCGATCTCGGTCGCGAACGGCCCGCTCAAAGGTGTGTGGGTGGTCGATAAGCGCCAGAAGCGAGTGGTGCAGCTCGACTCTCAAGGGGGGGGCGGTCTTCTCCTTCGGCAATAACGGGCGTGGAGCCGGTGCACTCAGGACTCCGGTCGATATCGCTATCTCGTCGACCGGAATTATCTTCGTGGCTGATCCCGGCAGCGCCCTGGTTCAGGCCTATAATAGCGATGGCGTCTTTCTGAATGCTATCGGTGAGGGGCCGACAGGGGTCCGCCTGAAAAAACCGCTGGCGGTCGCGATTGCTCCGGACGACACCCTTTACATTCTGGACGCAGAGAGTGCAACCATTTTTTCCTACGACCCGACCGGCAAGTTCCTCTCAACTTTTGGCGGAAACGAGCTTTTAAGTCGTGGGTTTAATGCTCCGGTCGATCTGGCGGCGACCCGCGATGAGGTTTTTGTTCTGGATCAGAATGCAGACGCCATTCTGGCCTTTTCCCGTGACGGTCAATTTAACCGTCGGTTTGGCAGCCGGGGCACCGGCAAGGGGGGATTGCGTTCTGCCTCCGGGTTAACCTCTCTCGATGATCTTACCCTCTCTCTTTCCGATTTCGGTAATAAACGGATTCAGGTTCTGGATCAGCTCTATTTGCCACCAGCACCTCTTGATCTGACTGTTGCTCCCGGCATGCGCGTCGCCGAGTTGAAATGGTCAGCAAGTCAAAAGTCCTATGTTGACCAGTACCTTATCTTTCGGGCTGAAAAAGAGTCCGGACCGTATCTGCCGATAGCAAAATCGAATCATTCGGCCTTCTCTGATCATAAGGTCGAACCGGACAAAATCTACTATTATCGGGTTGCAGCCGTAGCCAGAAAAGGACGAACCGGTCTGCCGAGTGAACATGTCAGCGTCGTCCCGAGCAAGTTCAAGCCGGGGCTGCTCTCTGACGTCAAGGCAACGGCAAACGAGTGGTCGATCCGCCTCTCCTGGTTACCATGCCAGGAGGATTTTGTGGCCGGTTATCGGGTCTATCGGAAGGTCGGCGAAGAGCTCGAACTCCTCGGGACTGTGACCGACCCCTCTTTTGAAGATGGGGGGCTTGCCTCAAACAGTGTCTATGTCTATCTCGTTTCAGCTGTCAGTACTGATGGTGAAGAGGGGGAAAAGGTTCCGGTCGCGGCCACAACCCTTATCGCCACCAAATCACCTTTGTCTGTCGACGTGATTGAAATGCAGAACATCTTCTCCAATACCTATAAAAAGTATGAAAGTCAGGGTCTCGGCAGATTGAGAGTGACCAATAATACCGGAGTGGCCATAGCAGGGATAAAGATAGCTTTTACCATCAAAGATTTTATGGATTTTCCGTCAGAGACAAAGATTGAAGCGCTGCAACCCGGCGAGAGTCGGGAGTTTGTGCTCAAGGCTGTTTTCAGTAATACGATTCTCAATGTGACGGAAGACACCCCGGTACAGACTTCGATCGAAGCGAGTTATTATGCGGACGAACAGCTCCAGAAATTTATTCAGAGCTATCCGGTTAATATTTACGAAAAACATCGAATGCTGTGGGACGATCGACGGCAGTTTGCAACCTTTATCACCCCCAAAGATCCGGTCCTGATCGAATTTGTTCGATCAGTCGCGGCACAATATGGGGAAGATGACTTCAACATGGAGCGTTCGGCCGCGGTTTTTGACGCCCTTGGTCTCCTTGGCTTAACCTATATCCCGGATCCGAGTAACCCTTATCAGATCACGTCGGGACGCGTCGATTATGTCGATTATATCCAGTATCCGCAAGAGACCCTGCAGCGTCGGTCGGGCGATTGTGATGATCTGGCGGCCCTCTACAGCAGTGCTCTGGAGAGTCTCGGGATGCGCACCAGAATCGTCGAGGTGCCGGGGCATATGTTGATGATGTTTTCGACCGGTATGGGGGCCGGAGCTGATGGTCATACCATGGATAACCTGTTTGTTATTCACGAAGGGGAGCTGTGGGTCGTGGTTGAGACCACGATGGTCGGCTCCTCGTTTATCAAGGCGTGGGAAAAAGGGAGTGAAACCTACTATAAGTGGCTCGATAACGGGTTGACCCTGCTCGACATTCGTGAGGCCTGGGGAGAATTCAAGCCGGCCTCGCTGGCCAGCACCGCCTGGCGACCTGCTTTTGTCAAGAGAGAAGATATTGATGCGAGATTTGACGAGGAGTTCTTGACTCTGAAGAGGATTGGACTAAGACTTAAGAGTCAACCGTATCGGGAGCGTTTTCTTGTCGACCCGGGCGATACCGATGCGGCGCTGCAAATCGGAATTATTTATGGTCGGGCCAACGAGACAGCTGATGCTCTGCAGGCTTTTGAAAAAATATTGGCAGTCGAACCTCAGCATGTAGCGGCCTTGAATAACATCGGGAATCTCCATCTGATCGAACAACGCTACGATGAAGCGTGCGCCGCTTATGAGCAGGCTGCTGCCATCGAGGCAGATGATGCCATGCTCTGGATTAATCTGGCTCGATGCAACCTGTTGCGCAAGAACAAAGATAAGGCACGGGATGCCTTCACGCAAGCGCAGAAGCTTGATGAGAGCGTCGTTCAAAAACATCGAATTCTGGCGATGGAGTTGATGACGGTTTTATGAAAGAGTTTCGTACCTGCTGCTGTGATGAAAAATAAATGGTGACAGATATTCTTGATTCTTGCGCAGAAAGTATCAATTCCGATGGCTAAGCAAAAAACGAGGAGATAACGGGATGAAAAAAATGATCATGGTTCTGTTCGTGCTGCTCTTTTGTGCCTCTATGCTTCAGGCCCAAGAGAGCGCCGAAGCACCGGTCTCTTTTTGGGAAATGATCCGGACAAAAATCGAGAATGTGACCCCCCAGAAGAAACCAGCCGTGACCACTGCCGTTGGGGGGGTCCGCGGTGCCAGAAGTGATAGCGGCGAAGATCTCTATTGGAAGGGGGAACCGATCTTGGCGCAAGCGAGCGAGCAGGAGCTTGAGAGTTTTAAAGAAGCGCTGACCAGGGTTGAAGCGGGCGAACTTGAGCACGGGCAAGACCTTTTTGAGAAATTCGTTGTCGATTATCCCGAAAGTATTATGAAAGATGACGCCCTTTTGGCCTTGCAGGAGATTCGCACCCAACAGGCGGCAAAGCTTCAGGTAACGCCAGCGCAATAGGTGACCGGTGCAGGTAATCGATTACTGGCCTTTGTGTTGGCTGCGGTTGAACTCTTGTTCGGACTTCTCCCATGCCTTATCAAGCGATTTGTAGGCATCGGAAAACCCCTCTTTGATATGCTCCCAGGAACCGGCTGCGCTGCTCTTCAAACTGCCGTACCATTCCGCGACCTGTGTGCGTTGCGTCCGGAGCTTTTTGAGACTCGCCCGGGCCTTTTCACACGTCACTTCGTCCATCTTGCTCCAGCGTTTATCAATACTTTTTTCCAGAACGTCGATGTCTCGATCCAGACGATTGAGGGCGGCCCCGGTTGCGGCGATCGCTTCGTCTTTCTGTTCGATTGTATAGGTTTTTAGCGTTTGCAGCAGAGCCTGTGTCTCTTGTTTAATCTCTGTCGCTGACGTTTTTTCATTTGCAGATGCGTCGTAGCAGAGCGGTGCGATTCCGAGGACGCCGATCAACGCGAAAATCGAGAAAAACTCTGATTTAAATTTCATTGAAGATCTCCTTCTTTGGAAGGGCAAAAGGTTCTGTAACTGAGGCTCTTGTAAAAGTTCTGAAAATATTGTTCCCGAAGTGGTTCTGATCAGGATGTGGTCTCTAAAAGCTGAAAACAGTGGATCCCCGATTAAGTCACTCGGGGATGACTCCCTTTTTGCAAGAGGCTCAACTCTCTGCCGTTGGGGTCTCTTTTTTGACGGTTGCCATTGTCAGACGTGAGATGCAGATTAATTTATCGTCTTCATCGACAATTCGAATCTCCCATACCTGGCTCCGCAGGCCTCTGTGCAGGGGTCGGGCGGTTCCGGTGATCCAACCCGATTTTTTGGAACGGAGGTGGTTGGCGTTGATTTCCTGACCGACACAGGCGTATTTCTCCATGTCGACACAGAGATTGGCCGCCACGCTGCCGACGGTCTCGGCCAGTACCACCGATGCGCCGCCATGCAGAATTCCGGCGGGCTGATGAGTGCGCCAGTCGACCGGCATCCGGGCCGAGATCGAGTCGGGTCCAATCTGTGTAAAAGAGATATCGAGGTGTTCAAGCATATTCCCCCGACACATCTGTTCGTTTAAGCTCTTAAGATCAATATCCTGACGCCACCAGATAGGCATTTTATCTCCTTTTGATTCATATCGCTGGTCACAGCTGCTCGCTCAGATCATTTTTCACCATCACTGATAACAGATTAACCGTTGTGTAACAACATCTGCCATCAGATGCAGATTTTTCTCAGGTACCCGGAACACCTTGACCACTTTTTTGTAGCGCGCGCAGGTCGGCATCAGCCCTTCAAGAGAGTTCGGTTGTTTTTGCAGCCAGTCAAGATTAAGGAAGCACCCTTTGCTCTCCGGGAAGAGCGCCAGATAAAAGATATCGGCTTCGACCAGATCCTGGAAAAAGTGTGAGCCGAAGGAGAGCTCCGGCATCAGGTTGCCGCTGGTAAAGGCGATCTCGGCCAGTACCGAAAAGTTATTGATCTCTGAAAACGAGATCGGTACGCCCATGGCAGGGGTAGACGTCCCCCAGCGTCCGGGGCCAAGGAGCATGGCCGGGCTGTCGACCTTGTCGGCGATCCGCTTGTTGAGACGACCGATCAAGCGGGCTATTTCGTATTTTTTTTGTCAACGGCAAGCGGCTGTATTCTGCCGGTTCGACCCAGACGACCCATTTAAGGGGCTGCGCAATATTTCCTCCCATAAAATTCCCCTCGGTCCGAAAGAAAGTCTTCTCGTCAGGGATGCTGTCTGGAATGTCGATCGCTTTCTCGGCCCCTTTGGTCTGCAACGGTCGACACTGGACAACATTTATTTTTGTGCCCAGGTCGGCAGTGAAATTGACCGTGAACTCGACATCGACCGGATAATCATAAGCTCTTTCAAGCGTTTTGAGCAGTCTTTGCAGCAGCTGCGGAAACTGTTTGTCGGCAAACAGCGGATCAAAAGTCAGCAGCCAGACATCCTGTTTGTTCCCCCCACGCTGCTGCAGTCGTTGCATTGTCTCCTGATCCTGAATCGCGTAGCGACGCCAGGGGATATCGACCCCCTGTTTCGTCATCGCCAGAGTCGAGACGGTCTGCAGGCAGTTTTCGCTGATATTCAACAGATCGACATCGCGCTGGGAAAACTTGCGCGCATCCTCAAACCCTTTGTGTGGTCTTTTTTGTGGAGCATCGAGCGCGACGATGCGCGGATAATCATTGTCGAGCCGGTCAACGGCACGGGTCCCGAGTCCAAGCACCAGTCGGAGCATTCCAGCTTCTGGATCCATCTCCTTGTCCCAGACAAAGGTGTTGTAGGAGACGCCGACTCCGGCGAGTTCGGGAAAAAAGTAGTGCTGACGGTAAGAGCCGGAAACTCTTTGAACCAGCAAGGCCATCTGTTCATCCTGCTGGTCAAGTCCGCGTTGCAGGCGGTAGGAGAGGGGATCTTCACTCATGGCACTGGCAAAGACCTTGCGGACGGCCTCTTCGAGCTGTTCCAGCCGATCTTCAGGACTCCCCTGATTGACACAGAAAAAACTCTCGTATTTCCCGGCAAAGGCGTTGCCGAACCCATCCTCAAGGAGGGAGCTGGAGCGGATAATAATCGGATACTGCCCGTAGTAGTCGATTATTTTCTGAAAACCTTCCCGGATCGTATCGGGAAAAGTGCCGAGCAGCATCTCCTTGCGCAGAAAGAGCCTGTACCAGTGGTCGAGCTCCCGCGAAGTACTGTTTTGCTGGTTGGATGATATAACGTTGATCAGTTGTGTCGCGTCATAACTGTTGATCAGAGGGAGAAATTTTTCCCCCTGTTTGCGATGAGGGAGAAACATCGTCGGCGAACGCCTCTGCCAGACTTTCAGCGGTTGAATGTGCAGCTGCCCTTCATATCGGAAGATATCGATCAGGACCTGGGTGGTGTCGCGAATCCGTTCGATGGTACGGATGTTGTGATGTTTGCGGATCAGGGCAAAATAAGCGACAGTGTCGAGCTCAAACAGATAAGGGCAGGTGACGCGGAAGAAGTTACTGATCATGTGGTCTGTGGCCCAGGCTGAAAGGAGCTCGGATAACGAATCAAAAACATAAAAAACCCCCGGACCTTCATCGGTGATGACCTTGTGGATCCGGCTGGCAAACGATTCAAACCCTTGCCTGGGGTCGAATTCGTAAAGAGTGATATGAGGCGAAGGATCGATGAGGGGCGGGTGATCGCCAAAGCGCATGTAGACGACCCGTTTTTTATCAACCAGGGCCTGATCAACAAAGGGGCCGACAAAATAGCGGTAGTCTTCGATCGAATCGACTTTCAGGACGACATTGTCGCCGGTTCGCAGCCCGTCGAGGATATCATCAAACCCTGCGTAACCTGTCGAAACACGCTC
>JACUTX010000147.1 GCA_014859615.1 Desulfuromonadales bacterium
TTACCTCTCTTAGCAATCACGCAGGATAATGGTGCCGTACTCAGAGTTGATACTGAAAAAGAAATAATTACCAGTGAAGCTAGTATTAAATCTTATAAGATCATAGAAAAGGGCGACTTTATCATCAGTTTACGGTCCTTTCAGGGAGGGATTGAATACTCTCGTGTAATGGGTATCTGTAGTCCTGCATATACAATCCTAAAGTCACAAGTCGAGATATGCGATGACTTTTATAGACACTATTTCAAGATGGCTGATTTCATCAGTAGGCTTTCAGCAACCACTGTTGGAATACGAGAAGGAAAACAAATTAGCTACTCTGCGTTTGGAACATTGAAGCTGGTTTGTCCCTGTCTCGACGAACAACAAAAAATCGCCGATTGCCTTTCAGCCATCGACACCAAAATCGAATCCGTCGCCAAGCAGATCGGACAGGTTGAGTCGTTTAAAAAAGGGCTTTTGCAGAAGATGTTTGTATAGAGGCGCTGCTTGCCGCTCCCTGTTGAGAGGATGAATTGGAACAAATTAGTATTAATCTAAGGAATGCTGATCTCATGTCCAATAAAATCGCCATTTATCAAACTGCTGACGGACAAACCGCTCTTGAAGTTCATCTCGAACAGGAGACTGTGTGGCTGAGTCAGCTGCAAATGACCGAACTGTTTGAGCGTGAGCGGTCGGTTATTACCAAACATATTAACAATATTTTCCGTGAAGGAGAACTGGACAAAAAAAGCAATGTGCAAAATATGCACATTGCAGGTTCTGATCGGCCAGTCACTTTCTATAATCTTGATGTCGTTATTTCCGTCGGTTATCGGGTTAAATCGCAGCGTGGCGTTCAATTTCGACGCTGGGCCACTCAGGTCCTGCGCGACCATCTGGTACAGGGATACACTCTCAACGAAAAACGCCTCGCTGAGCAGACGCAAAAATTCGCCGATTGCCTTTAAGCCATCGACAGCAAAATCGAATCAGTCGCCAAACAGATCGGACAGGTTGAGATGTTTAAAAATGGGCTTCTGCAGAAGATGTTTGTCTAAGGCAATGGCCAATGCCACTGGAAAAGCGGAGTAATTGGAATGAATCGCGAAGATCTTGAAATTACTTTAAAGGGTTTGATTGCAGAGTGGGAAAACGAGGTTGTCGAGTTTAAGAATGTTGGCGATTCGTATCCAACCTCCGATATCGGCAAGTACTTCTCTGCTCTGGCCAATGAGGCGAATCTTCGCAGTCTGGAAAAAGCGTGGCTGATTTTCGGCGTCAATGATAAATCACGTGCTGTTGTCGGCAGTGATTATCGACCGGAGAAGGAACGTCTGCATAGTCTGAAACATCAAATCGCGCAGGAAACTGAACCGTCGATCACCTTACGAAATATCCACGAATTATCTGTCGATGCAAAACGGGTCGTCATGTTAGAGATTCCCGCTGCCCCTCAAGGTATGCCGATTGCCTGGAAAGGCCATTATTATGCCCGGGCGGGGGAGAGCTTAACCAATCTCGGACTCGACAAATTGGACGAGATTCGCGGCCAGGGCGGTGAGCACGATTGGTCCGCACAGGTTGTTGAGGGTGGGGCTATTGCTCATCTCGACGAAGTGGCGCTCCGCAAAGCACGCGAAGCCTTTGTCAGGAAGTACGCCAATCGTTTTGCCGCCGCAGAAGTTGAAGCCTGGTCGGATATTGTTTTCCTGGATCGGGCAAAATTGACACAGAGCGGTCACATGACAAGAACCGCGATACTTCTGCTCGGTAAACAGGAGGCTGCATACCTCCTCTCACCCCATCCGGCTGAACTGACCTGGAAGCTTGAAGGTCAGGAGCGTGCCTATGAACATTTCGGCCCACCGTTTTTGCTGAGCACGACCCGGCTGTATCAAAATATCAGAAACATTCAGCTGCGGTTGCTGCCAAACGATGAACTCTTCCCGGTCGAGCTTGCCAAGTATGACCAAAAAATCGTCCTTGAAGCACTGCATAACTGTATCGCGCATCAGGATTATACGCGTAACGGAAGAGTTATTGTGGCGGAATTCCCAGACCGGCTGGTCTTCGAGAATGAAGGAAACTTTTTTGAAGGTGAACCGGAGGACTATGTTTTTGGTCATAAAACGCCGCGACGGTATCGCAATCCGTTTCTGGCGCAGGCTATGGCTGAGTTGAATATGATCGACACTATGGGTTACGGCATTCATGAAATGTACGCCGGCCAGGCGAAGAGATATTTCCCGATGCCAGATTATGATCTGTCCGAATCCGGTGCCGTCAAGATTACGATACACGGTAAGGTTGTCGACATCGCTTATAGCCGTATGTTGATCCAGAAGACGGATCTTTCTCTGGATGATATCTTTGCCCTGGATCGTGTTCAGAAAAATCTGCTGCTCGATGATGGTGCCGCCAAACGTTTACGAAAAGCCAATTTAATTGAAGGGCGCAGGCCCCATCTGCATGTCTCTGCCGCTGTTGCAACCGCAACGGATACCAAGGCTGACTATATTCGAACGCGTGGGCAAGATGATCAATTTTACGAAAAAATGATCATCGACTATTTGACAAAATTCAAATCAGCTTCCCGCGGGGAAATTGACAAATTGCTTTGGGATAAACTCAGTGATGCTCTCGGGGCCGATCAAAAGCGGAATAAGATAGCTAATCTCATCACAAAAATGCGGCGCTCGGGGAGGATTTCAAACCATGGGGCACGCAAGTTGTCCAAATGGCACCTTGCAGAATAATTGCAGAATAATTGCAGGATAAATGCAGGATAAATGCAGGATAAATATTCATATCCACTTGTTATTACAGTGTTTTTCTTTTATTTTTAAATTTATAAAATCTGCATTTTGCAGAATAAACGAATGATTTGAGGATATGACCCAATCCGAAGCACAGCTTGAAAACAGTCTGATCCAGCGGCTCGAATCGCTCGGCTACCAACGAGTGACGATCCCCGATAGTGCCGCTCTGCACGCCAACCTGAAGCGGCAACTGGAAAAGCACAATCAGGTTTCGCTCTCGGCGGCCGAGTTCACCAAGGTGCTCAATTATCTCGATAAGGGGAGCGTTTTTGAGCGCGCCAAGATCTTGCGCGACCGGATGCACTTGACCCGTGATGACGGCTCATCGACCTACCTGCAATTCCTCAACAGTGAACACTGGTGCCAGAACGAATACCAGGTGACCCATCAGGTCGCGCAGACCGGCAGCTACCTCAACCGCTACGATGTGACCCTGCTGATTAACGGCCTGCCGCTGGTGCAGATCGAGCTGAAGCGGCGGGGGATGGAGCTGAAAGAGGCGTTCAACCAGATCAACCGCTACCACCGCCACTCTTTCTGGGCCGGGCACGGCCTGTACAACTACGTGCAGCTCTTCGTCATCTCCAACGGGGTGAACTCCAAATACTACGCCAACAACCGCGATCAGGATTTCAAGCAGACCTTCTTCTGGGCCGATGAGGAGAACAATCTGATCACTGGTCTCGATGCCTTTGCCGACGCTTTTCTGGAGAAGTGCCACGTTTCGAAGATGATCTGCAAATACATTGTGCTGCACGAATCGAACAAGGTGCTGATGGTGCTGCGCCCCTATCAGTATTTTGCCGTCGAGGCGCTGGTCGAACGGGTGAAGCTCGGCCGCAAGAACGGCTATATCTGGCATACTACCGGTTCGGGGAAGACCCTCACCAGCTTCAAGGCGGCGCAGGTGCTGATCGCCCTGCCGAAGGTGCACAAGGTGGTCTTTGTCGTCGACCGGGCTGATCTCGATTATCAGACGAGCAGAGAGTTCAATTTCTTCAGCGACGGCAGCGTCGATGGGACGAAAAACACCAGGTCGCTGGTCAGGCAGTTAGCCGGTGACCAAAAGCTGATCGTCACCACCATCCAGAAGCTGAATACGGCCATCTCCAAGGATCGTCATCAGGCAAAGATCGAAGAGTTAAAGGATAAGCGGGTCATCTTTATTTTTGACGAATGTCACCGCTCCCAGTTCGGCGAGACCCACAAGCGGATCACCGACTTTTTTACATCGGCGCAGCTCTTCGGCTTTACCGGGACGCCGATCTTCGCCGATAACGCCACCGGCAACGCCTTCGGTAAGCGAACCACTAAAGACCTGTTTGCCGATTGTCTGCACAAATATGTGCTCACCAATGCGATCAGCGACGAGAATGTGCTCAAGTTTGCCATCGAATACTGGGGGAAGCTCAAACGCAAGGACGGCAGCCTGATCGATGAGGATGTCCCGGCGATCAATATTCAGGAGTTCTTCGACAATCCGGAGCGGATCAATCTGGTGGTCGATTGGATTATCGAAAATCATGGGCGCAAGACCCACAACAAGGCGTTCTCGGCGATGTTCTGCGTCAGCAGTGTTGAGGCGCTGATCAAATACTATGAAGCGTTCAAGCGCAAGAAAGCGGCGGGTGAGCACGATCTGCGGGTGGTGACGATCTTCACCTATACGGCCAATGAGAATGACGCCGATGCCGACGGGCTGATCGGCGATCCCGATTTTGAGCCGGGGAAGGACCAGCCGATCAACAAACACACCCGCGACAAACTGGAAGAGTTTATCGGCGATTATAATGCGATGTACACGACCCCGTTTACGACCAAAGACAGCACCAGCTTCTACAAGTACTACCAGGATATCGCCAAGCGGATGAAGGAGCGCGACCGCAAGGATTTCGCCGACCGGAACCGCGCCGATATTCTGCTGGTGGTGAATATGTTCTTGACTGGATTTGACGCCAAGAAGCTGAACACCCTCTATGTCGATAAGAACCTCAAGTATCACGGTCTGATCCAGGCGTTCTCGCGCACCAACCGTACCCTGGGTGAGCTGAAGTCGCAGGGGAATATCGTCTGCTTCCGGAATCTGAAGGAGAAGACCGACGAAGCGATTGCGCTCTTCTCCAATCCCGGTGCGCAGGAGCTCATCCTGATCGAGCCGTATGAACGGCAGGTCGAGCTCTTTAACGATGGCGTGATCAAGGTGCTGGCGCTAGCGCCGACACCGGACGCTGTTTCCGCGCTGATCAGTGAAGACGACCAGCTCGACTTCGTGCGGGGCTTTCGGCAATTAATGCGTCTGCTCAATGTGTTGAAGAGCTTCACCGAATTCAACTTCGCCGATCTCGATCTGACTCCGCAGCAGTTCGAGGACTACAAGAGCGCCTACCTCGATCTGTATGACCGCTCGCGCAATAAAGATGACGCCGCCTCGATCCTCGAAGAGGTCGATTTTGAGCTGGAGCTGATCCATCGCGATGAGATCAATGTCGCCTACATCCTCAAGCTGCTCGCCAACCTGAAGGCAAAAGAAGCGAGCGGCAGCGCCGAGGAACGCGCCCAGGCGCAGGAACAGCGCAAAGCGATCCTCGATATGCTTGGCAAGGAGACGCAACTGCGCAGCAAACGGGAGTTGATCGAAAAATTTATCAGCGGCTACCTGCCGGACATCGACGAAAAGATGCAGGTCGGCGAGTCATTTGCGCTCTACTGGGATGCGGAGAAAAAGCAGGCGGTGCAAGAGCTTTGTAAGTCTGAAGGGCTCAGCGAAGAGGCGGTCTATCAGATGATCGATACCTACCACTTTACCGGCAAGGAGCCGTTGCCGGATACAATCTTTGCTGCACTGGAGAAGAAGCCGAAGCTGCTGGAGCGTAAGAGTATCTTTGCTCGGGTGGTTGCTGGTTTGCTCGACATCGTGCGGAAATTTGATGACGGGCTGGGGGATTTGTAACAAGGTGATCCTCTGCGGTGAACCTCGACCTTTGATCTGCGCATAATGAAAACCCAAAAAGGCCCCCTTTCAAAGCGAAAGGGGGCCTTTTTTTCGGCGGAATTGAATCTGTTAGAAATCGATACTTAACTGAGCGGCAACCTGCGTCTCTTTCGGGTAATCGTCGCCGTCGTATCGGGCTGTCTCGTTCGAAAAGGCCGCGCCGATATCGAGACGCATCAGCCAGAAATTGAACCCGAGACCGGCGGTGTAGACGATGCCGATGTCGCTCTCGGCCAGATTTTTGTAAGCGCCGAGGCGCAGGGCCAGGAAGCGGAAGGCGTCCCACTCCATCCCGGCGGAGAGATTTTGGGTGGAGTAGTCCTGAAAAATAGTTTTATTGGCGGTCAGATCGTAGTCGACTTCAAGGGTCACCGTTTCAAACGGAATAAAGGCGATCCCCGCAGCAAACTGCGGTTCGATTTTGACATCAGAGAAGGCAACGGTTTTTGTGGTGCCGTTCGACAGCAGCGTGTCCGCTGTGAATCCATCAAATTCGGGCGAATTGAGATTACGGCCGATGAGACCAAAGCTGACCTTATTGTAACGCCCCATGACCGCCAGATCGATCCCGAAGGTGGTTGAATCCTGATAATTATCGGACACATTGGTGAGGAGGTCACCGGAGCCGTCATCAAAAACCAGAATTTCGGTGCCGTAGACGCGCCCTTTCATCACCTTGAGATTGCCACCCACCGACCAGTGCTCGTTGATGGCATAACCGTAGGAGAGCGGGATTTCAAGAACAGCGAAACCGTTCAGGGCGACTGTGGTGGTATTGTCCTGCAGCGCACCCCCCGTTGTGCCGCTCGCTATCGC
>JACUTX010000148.1 GCA_014859615.1 Desulfuromonadales bacterium
TCACTGGCCGCAATGGCGACGCTCACTCTGGCGGGTTGCGTCAACAGTTTTTCGTCAACCCCGGTCACCCCGGTTGTGCCGATTGAACCGACCCTGCTGGTAACCGACACAGCAGGTGTTGCGGTTGAAGGTGCAACGGTGTACGCCATTCCTGCGTCCGATGTTGCCGACCTTGCGGCCCAGCCGCTGGCGCTGGTCGCCGGTAATTACACCGCCGAGGCCCTGAAGGTCGACGAGCCCCTCGAAGACCTGGTCAACGGCAATTATACTCCCGTAGGCGGCGGCGTAGCGACCTACATCACAGCAACCACCGACGCCGAGGGGAAAGCGGTTCTGACCGGGCTGGCGGTCGATACGACCGAGTACTTTATATATGTGGCACCGGCAACGGCCGACCACCTTCCCGGCGGCAGCCTCTGCCGCAACGCCGTCACGGGCGCCTCGCTCGACAACACCGTGACCGCCGTTACCGTTTCCACCACCCCGTCGACGGATGCGACCTATATCGGCTCCAGTGACTGTCTGGAGTGTCACGCCGACTACGCCGATCAGAAGAAGACCGCCCACAAGCACGGCATCATGGTGCCGGGTGCGCCGAGCGGCCTGCAGGATCTCTCTGATTTCGACGCGACCGCAGGCGTTTACAACTACATGGCTGGCATTGAAAAGTTCGAAGTGACCGGCGGCACCACCATCTGGTTCTACGATTACGACGCCAGCCGCGGTTTCGACAAGTTCAAGACCCTCACCAGCGATCCGGGCGCCGGTGCCGTTGTCTGGGCAAAAGTACGTGCTTATCAGGATACAACTAACAACAAGTACTACATGGAATTTACCAACGTCATCAACCCGGACGACCCGAACGACGGCATGATTCGCGAGACCCTGCTCAACTACGGTGGCGGCGTCTACAAACAGCGCTACCTGACCTCCTTTTCTCCCAGCGAGAGCCTCTATACCCTGCCGCTGCAGTTCAATTCCTCCGGCAAAGACAGCTCCAGCGACCGCACCCGCAAAGTGTTCCGCGATTACCACCTCGACTGGTGGTTAAACGTCGACACCGATAATCCGGCGAACAGCACCTTCAAACCCCTTCCCGTTGCGGGCAAGAGCTTTGACCTTAACTGTGCTGCCTGCCACTTCAACGGCTTCAGCATCGCCAAGAATGAGCTCACCGGCGAATACACCGCCTCGGCCGTGGCTGACGCCAACGGTGAAGTTCATCCCCTCACCGGTCTGCAGCAAGAACTGAACGTCGGCTGCGAAACCTGTCACGGTCCGGGCTCCGAGCACCAGGCCGCAGGCGGCCTCGGCAAGTTCATCGTCACCCCGGGCAACCTCACTGCCTCGCGCGAAAGCGTCATCTGCGGCCAGTGCCACAGCCGTCCCAAGGGGACCTATGACGGCATTACCGGCAACGATTCACCGCTGAACGTCGACGGCAAGATGCTCTTCCCCGGCACCAGCCGCGCCGCTTACCTGGCCGGCCAGACGAGCCGCAACGACGCCACAACGACTGATTTCTGGGCCGACGGTGAGCATTCAAAATCGCATCATCAGCAGTACACCGATTTTATTGCCTCGGCCAAGTACCGCAACGGCAACAGTCTCAAGACCTGCACAGCCTGTCATGACGTGCATGCTCCGGGAACCGACCGCCATCAGCTCAGCGGCACCACCGACAACTCCCTCTGCCTGAGCTGTCACACCGACGTTGTCAGTACCGATCATCAGGTCGACAAAACCGGCTACTCGATGGGGACGAAAATCCTGTGCATAGATTGCCATATGGTCAAAACGGCGAAGTCGGGTGCCGGCGAGCAGAACTGGAATGGCGGGGACATCAGCTCCCATCGCTTCGATGTCCCATTGGCTGCTGCCGACGCGATGCCGATTCCGTACAATAATAGTTGCGGCGGCTGCCATTAACCCTAACCTGACAAAGTGAGCCAGAACATTCACTGCATGATCAACAGCGCCCTCAGATTTTTTGAGGGTGCTGTTTTTAAATCCACAAAGGAAATTGCCAGGTATTTCCAGCGGTTGCAACGCCATTTAAAAGTTTCGGCTCGAACCATGGCAGAGGAGTTAAGCGCCTGGAACAACGCTGATGTTTTGTGTTCTGGGTCGACGCAAACCTTTTGATCGTTTATGCCGAGTTTGCTATAGTATTTGACTCCAATCAGGCAATAATAGCAGCCGAGCACCACAAATCTCCCCTTCAAGAGAACAGACGGTGACACCTCGATGATCGAAGACGCTGGTTTTTTTGTAATGTATCTGTTTTACGGGCTGGTGTTTTTCACTATCGGCGCGGCGATTACTTCAAAGAACCTGCGGCTCAGCGAAATAAAAGTGGCCCGTGTCCTCTGGATCCTTGCCCTGTTTGCCTTTGCGCACGGCCTGAGCGAATGGCTGGAACTCTTTTTGCGCATGAATCATGAACATTTGCAGGGAGAATTTTACCCCTTCCTGATTCGCGGAAAATTCATCCTCACAGGCCTTTCCTTCGCTTTTTTATTTTGGTTTGGGGCCGAACTCCTGTTCCTGAACAAATCGGTCAAAAGCGTCCGCCTCGCCCTGATTTCTCTGCCGGGACTGCTGATCGGGAGCGTCATCTATTTTAGTCACATCCATAGTAACTTTTCTGAATATGATATTTATTTACGTATTTTCATCGCTTTTCCCGCTACACTGATGGCTGGTTACGGCTTCATTCATAATGCAGCGACGTTAGAAATTTCAAGTCATAGAGGAGCGAAAAACCTCAAGCTTTCAGGCTACGCCATTCTGCTCTATGGGGTTTTTGCCGGTCTTTTCCCCTCGGGATTGGTCATTGGCGGACTGCCGATTGAAATTTTCCGCGCCTCTTCTGCATTCCTGCTGCTGCACGGCATTATTCGAGCTCTTCAAGTTTTCGACGCAGAACGCAAAGCTAAAATGGAAGAGAGTTTCAAGCGCCTTGCGCAAAGTGAAAAAATGGTGGCGCTGGGGAAACTCTCGGCCGGCATTGCTCATGAAATTAACAACCCGCTGGCTAATGCGCTGATCAGCATCGAATTACTCGAACAAGATCTGCAACCGTTTGCCCCGGTGGTCCATGTCGCTCAGCCCCGCATTAAATCGATCAAACGCAACCTCGGTCGCGCATCAAAAATTGCAGGCGAGTTACTGTTTTTTTCCCACAACCGCGAAGCCCAGTTTGAAGAATTCAGCTTGAACGAGATCATCCATAAAACCTTTCAGCTCATCGGTTCCAGGCAAAACCTCTATGAATTCACCTTTAACTTGGGGGAGCTCCCGATGATGAAAGGGATCCCCTGGAAAATCGAAGAGGTCCTGCTGAACGTGCTGATGAATGCCATGGATGCGACACCCGAGAGGGGGAAGATTGAAATACAAACCAGGGTGACAGAAGTGAGTATCCTCTGCACGATTCAGGATCATGGCGCGGGGGTCTCTGAGAAAGTCCTTGGATATCTCTTTGACCCTTTTTTTACGACCAAAGAACCCGGAAAAGGGACCGGGCTTGGGTTATCCATCTGTTTTGGTATTATGGAACTGCACCACGGTGAAATTCGCATCAACAGCAAGGCGGGTGAGGGGACTCTGGTTCAGCTGCTTTTCCCGTTGCCGGAAGGTTTCCACACATGAACAACATCCTCATTGTCGATGACGATCAAGAATTGCGCACCAACCTGCAGGAAGTTCTGGTCCGGGAAGGTTACATTACGGAGCTGGCCAAGGATGGGAGCGAGGCTCTTGATATGATCAAGGACCGGGATTTCGGTCTCATCCTGCTCGATCTGGTTATGCCCGGCCTTAGCGGCATGGAAACACTTTTGTTGCTGCATCGGCAAAAGCCGCAGTGCAAAGTGGTGCTGATGACAGCCTTTTCGACGATTGAAAATGCGGTGGAAGCGATGCGCAGAGGAGCCGCTGACTATCTGACCAAACCCTTCAAATCGGCCGATTTACTGACAACCGTAAGACGAGTGCTTGAAGAGGCAAAATTCAAGGAGTGTCAAGTCGCTTTGAATATGGACGGGACCTTCAATTCCCTCGCCAATCTGATTCGCAGGCAGATTCTGCAATTGCTGGTTGCCAACAAACGACTACGTTTTATGGATATTACGCGAGGCCTGGATATCGATGATCACACCAAGGTAAACTTCCACTTAAAAGTCCTTAAAGAAAATGGCTTACTCGCGCAAGATGCTCAGAAATTTTATCAGCTGACCGCTGAAGGTGAAAAAATCACGCAGTGTATGACTGTCGTCATTAATCATTTGGCCAATTGAGCGCTGGCAAAGAGAGCTTTAACAGGTAGAGCGTCTTTGTTCTAAGTGGAGTTGTCGCGGCAGAACCCCAACCTTCAACCTTGGAATCTCCCCTATCTCTTGTCCTCCCGGCTCACCGGTTCAATTTTCACCCTGCGAATCGCCGTCTGCGTGACCTTATCACAGGTCATTATGAAATCTCCCCACCGGATCCACACCCCTTTCACAGGGAGATGGTCCAGTTCAAAAATGATCAGTCCGGCGAGGGTTTCATAAGGGCGCAGTTCAAAAAACCTGATGTTCAAAAGATTCGCCAAGTCGTTGATGGGGAGCAGACCGTCGACCAGATAGCGACCATCCTGAAGACGCTGGATTCTCTTCGGTTCATCCTGACCATGTTCATCCTCCATTTCTCCGACCAGTTCTTCCAACAGATCTTCGGCGGTAACGACCCCGCTCAAACCGCCATACTCGTCCACGACCATTGCCATATGAATATGGCCGAGCTGCATCTCTCGTAGAAGATCATTGATCTTTTTCGATTCCGGAACAAATAAAGGGGCCCGCAGAAGGCTTTCCAGATCGAATTCCGGGGCTTTTATCGCCTGTCAGAGCAGGTCCTTGCCATGGATGTAACCAACCACGTTGTCAATCTCACCCCGGCAAACCGGAAAACGCGAATACTGGCTCTTTATAACGATATTCAGGATCTGTTCGCAGCTCTGCTCCAGATCCAGAGGGACAACCCGGGGGCGTGGAACCATAACCTCTGCCACTCTCAGCGATCCGAACTGTGACAGGTTAGTAATAATGAGCTATTCATTATCACTTAAATGTCCGGTTTGCTCACCGATCCTTGCCATGGCAAAGAACTCCGTTCGACTGAAAATATGGATATCTTTGCCGTGAGAAATGAATTTCGTCAGGTACGCCGAGATACGGACGATCGGGTAAAGTGCCATGACCAGGCTGTTCACAAAAAAAGCCGTTGGTACTGTTAACTTCGACCAGTAGAGAGCCCCTATGGTTTTAGGAACAATTTCGGAAAGAAAAAGGATCAGCAGCGTCATGATTGCCGAGAAGAGGCCGAATCAGGTGCTGCCAAATACGACGGTCGCTTTGGCCCCGGCCATGATCGATCCGACGGTGTGAGCAATAGTGTTCAAGGTCAAAATTGCGGCCAGAGAGCGATCCACATTGTCTTGCTTCAATCGCTTCAATAGCGCTGCAAGCCGTGGCTTTTTCTCCTTCTGTTCCTCAATATAAGAAGGTGTAATGCTCAGCAAGACAGCTTCTGCCACCGAGCAAAGAAACGAAAACCATAATGCCATCATCACATAGGCAATTAACTGCACGACATCAGTATTCATCCTATGAACGTCCTCTATTCTCTATCTTTTGGATGCGACCAATTTTCTGGGGCTTTGCGTTCCAAACGCCAGGGCAAATCCGGGCCCTCGTTCATGATTGATCCCCGCAGAACTTAACCGTAACCGCCCGTGTGGAGAGGTACCTATTGCAATATTTCAAAACTACTTACTGTCAACTGAACAGAAAGACCCTCTATTTGCTTATCCTTTGCGAGTTCTTTATCAAATGTAAAATCTGAAAATTCCCCGGGCCCCAATGCCTTGATGCCACTTAACCATTCATTTGTTACATCTACCAATTTTTCAATAACGTAACCGACGCCGACGGTCGCTCCGGCAAAACCGGCCTGCACCTAGCCGCCGCGGGAGATGGTGTCACCTTTTGTTGCAACATTGTACTTGGAGTTGCGGTCAGTAATGCCGAGGTCGCGCAGGTTCTGGCCATAGTGAAGCTTGGTCCGCAGGGAGAACTGATCCTGCTTGAAACCGATGTCGGCATAGCCGAGGTAGGAGGTAACGCTCTCCTCAGTTGCGCCGGTATCGAAGGACTGATAGGTTGTGCCGAGGTTGTAGGCGAATTTGCCCGCCTTGTTCTTGAAGCCGATGGTCAGCTTCGGGAGCAGAGTTTCGGTAATCGCATTAGCACCGGTATTGGCAGAGATTACTTGTCCTGCCACAAAATAGAGGCCGTTATTCTGGTCGAAACGGATCTGCGGTTACGTGAGTCCCAGAGGTTACCGAAACCGGAGAGTCCGCGGTCATCCCTGTAGACCTGGCTGGCGTTGGAGAAGTAGGGAGGGTAGGTCTGACCGACCAGCAGAGTGCCAGCGTCGAATTTGTAAGTGCCGTAGGCGAGGCGGGTATAGACCCCTTCCATCTGAGTTTTAAGACCGAATTCAATCTTGCCGCCGAGGTTGTCATCTTTAACATTTGCGC
>JACUTX010000149.1 GCA_014859615.1 Desulfuromonadales bacterium
GAAACCCCGCCGGAGACAATAAATTTCATCGCCTCTGCCGGGTTGATTGCCAGCGGTGTCACCTGCTCACGCGCTATAATACAGAGGTTACCGGACCACGCGTAGGAGTGCGGGAGATATACGGCAACCTTTTCGGCGCCGATTCCCAATTCTGACAGATCGGCGCGGGTGATGAACCCGAGTCGCTCGAACTCCAGACCATAACTGCCGAGCCGCACCAGAACCGGTTGATCGAACCGTTTTTCCTTGCCGACAAAGGCGGACAAAAGGTCCTTGATCGCCGAGAAGAGCGTCCGCACCAGCGGGGCACGATCAAGAATGCGATTAAAGGAGCTGTTCAACGGCCTGGCTACGATGGTCGAACCAAGAATCCCGAGCAGAGTGATCAGCAGCACCAGAGTCGCGATCCCCAAGCCGGGGAGAACCCCGTAAGCGGGGAGATAATCGCCGAAGGTGCGCATCAGCAGCCCGTCGATAAAGAGAAACATCTGGACGATCACGTAGAGGGTCACCGCCGCCGGAACAACAAACAGCAACCCTCGAAAAAAAGCACCCGTGAAGGTGCTGATGATCCGATTCATAAAAGACCTCCGCAATAGAGCCTGAAGAGCAACATTATCATTCGACCGTGACACTCTTGGCCAGATTGCGCGGTTGATCGACATCGGTCCCTTTGAGCACGGCGATATGGTAGGCGAGCAGCTGCAACGGAATCGAGGTGAGAATCGGCATCAGATCGTCAACGATCAGCGGGACGTGCAGTACGGCATCGGCTTTGGCCATTGCTTCATCAAAACCGACAGTCGTGATGATGATCACCTTGCCACCTCGTGCTGCCACTTCTTCCATATTGGAAACGACTTTTTCCGCCGTCGCATTCTCCGGCACCACAACCACCACCGGCAGATGTTCATCGATCAAGGCGATCGGACCGTGCTTCATCTCGCCAGCCGGATACCCCTCGGCATGAATGTAGGAGATCTCCTTGAGTTTAAGCGCCCCCTCGAGAGCGACCGGATACTGATTGCCGCGACCGAGATAGAGAAAATCGCTGGCCATCATATAATCTTTGGCAATCTGTTCGATCTTTTCATCCAGACCGAGCACCTCCTCAATCTTGCGCGGGAGAGTCAGGAGCTCTTCAATCAGGGTACTGAAAAGTTCCGCATCCACTTGACCGCGCACCTTGCCGAGATGCAGGGCAAACAAAAAGAGGGCGACCAACTGGGTGGTGAAGGCCTTGGTCGAAGCGACGCCGATTTCAGGCCCGGCATGCGTGTAAATGATACCGTCGCTCTCACGGGCGATCGACGATTCGACCACATTGCAGATACAGACGACCTTCCCCCCCTTGCCGCGGGCCTCGCGCAGAGCCGCCAGGGTATCGGCTGTTTCACCCGACTGACTCACGACCAGCGTCAAGGTTTTTTCCGAGATGATCGGATCCCGGTACCGAAACTCGCTGGCGATATCGACTTCAACCGGAATACGACAGAGTTTTTCCAGCATAAATTTACCGACCAGCGAGGCATGCCACGAGGTGCCACAGGCGACGATAAAGATTTTATCAAAAGCTTTCAGCGCAGCAGCATCGAGATGCAGATCTTTCAGAAAAATAGAACGTTCATCTTTGTCGATCCGTCCGGCGATGGTGTCGGCTATCGCCCGCGGCTGCTCGTAAATCTCCTTGAGCATAAAATGCCGGTACCCCCCTTTTTCGGCCATCAGAGGGCTCCAGGTGATGGTTTTGGTCAGTTTTTCGACGGGTGTCCCGGCGATGGTCGAAATCTGCATCGACGTGCGGCTGAAAACCACCAGCTCCCCGTCGTCGAGAAAAATCATCTCCCGGGTGTGCGACAACATGGCCGGAATATCGGACGCGACAAAATACGCATCCTCCCCCTGACCGATCACCAGAGGAGAACCGAGCTTGGCGGCGATCAACAGATCCGGTTCATCCCGGCAGATCACCGCCACAGCGTAAGCACCACGCACCTCTTTTAGCGCCGCCCGGACCGCAGCTTCGAACCGCTTACTCTTTTTGTAATGCTCCTCGATCAGATGGGCAATGATCTCGGTGTCGGTCTCGGAACTGAAATGATGACCAAGATTGCGCAATCGCTCTTTGAGCGGGAGATAATTTTCGATAATGCCGTTGTGCACGACCACGATACTCCCGGCCCGGTGCGGATGCGCATTCACCTCGGACGGGCGACCGTGAGTCGCCCAGCGGGTATGACCGATACCGAGACTGCCGTGCAGCGGCGACCGTTGCAAAGCCGCTTGCAGATTCACCAGCTTCCCTTCCGCTCGCCGGGTCTGCACGTCATCTTCCAGAGTCGCAATTCCGGCTGAATCGTAACCGCGGTATTCAAGCCGCTGCAGCCCCTCAAAAATAATCGAGCTTGCGTCTTGATTGCCGATATAACCAACGATGCCACACATATAAATCTGTCTCCAAAATAGCTGGCGGGGTGGATGAACTCTTAAGCAACGATGCCGTTAAATTATTTTTTGCTCTTCTTTTTCTCTTTCGCCCACCCCTCTATGTTGCGCTGCTCGCTCCGGGCGATCGCCAGGGAGTCAGCCGGAACATCTTTGGTGATGGTGGAACCGGCGGCGATCAGGCTGTTGCGCCCAATCCGTACAGGGGCGATAAACTGAGTATCACTGCCGACAAAAACATCGTCTTCAACCACGGTCAGATGTTTGTCGCGACCGTCATAATTGCAGGTAATTGTACCACAACCAAAATTGACATTTCGACCGACCTCAGCATCACCCAGATAGGTAAGATGACTCGCCTGCGAGCCGATGCCGAGATGCGCTTTCTTGGTTTCGACAAAATTACCGATCTTGTTGTCGCCATCCAGAATCGTCCCCGGTCGCAGATGGGCCATTGGCCCGATCGCCCCGTCGTCCCCGACCTTCGATCCGGCCAGTACCGACCCCGGCTTGATATGTACCCGGTCGCCAATCTCGCAATCAGTCAGTACCGCTCCCGGCTCGATGATGCAGGCACGACCGATCAGGGTTCTCCCCCGCAAAGAGACATTCGGATAAAGGATTGTATCGCTGCCGATCTGCACACCGACGTCGACATAGGTCGTCTCCGGATCGATCATGCTGACGCCTTGCCGCATCAGCGCCGCATTAAGACGCTGCCGGATCGTCCGGGCCGCTGCGGCGAGCTGAATACGATCGTTGATACCATGGACTTCCTCCGGCGATTCAACCTGAAGCGCGCGGACGGTATGCCCATCGGCAGACGCCGCCGCTATAATATCAGTCAGATAATATTCACCCTGGGCATTCTCGCGCCCGACATTTCTGAGCGCATCAAAAACATACGGCGCCGCAAACGCGTAGATACCCGAATTGATCTCGCGAATGGTTTTTTGTTCGGCGGTCGCATCTTTCTCTTCAACGATGGCCTGAACCAGCTTACCATCCCGAATAATACGCCCGTAACCGTAAGGGTCATTGACCTGCGCCGTTAGCACCGTCACCATCGCCTCCTCTGCGTGATGCAGATCGAGCAGTTGCTGCAACGTCTCCTGCCGCAGCAAAGGGACATCGCCGCAGAGCAGGAGTACTGTTCCATTAAAACCGGACAGGGAGGCTTCAGCCGACAGAAGGGCATGACCGGTGCCGAGCTGCTCGGTCTGAACAGCATACTGCAAATCCCCGGCGCCAAGCTTGTTGCGCACGCTGTCCGAGCCGTGCCCGACCACGATCGATATTTTCTCACAGCCGAGCAGCCTCGCCTGTTCAACCGGCCAGGCGACCAACGGCTGTCCGGCGATCTCATGCAGCACCTTCGGCAGTGCCGATTTCATCCGTGTCCCCTGCCCTGCAGCCAGTATTACGGCAGCACATTTTTGACTTTGCATCAGTACCTCTCTCATCCCTGTTTGAAAAGCTGCTCATTATTGCGAAACTGTTGAAACGAGTCAAGAAATATGGCTTTTTGTCCGGTAATCGACGTGCGAAAAATTTTGCAAAACGTGTCGATCTCAAGTATAGTTCCCCTCATTGAAGGAGGACGTGATGCAGGATGATCGGAAACAGATCCAACAAGAGCTGGTTGCGATTGAAAAAGCGATGCGCACCCTCGAAATCACTTATGAACAGTATTTCGCCGGCGTCGAAAAACGCGAACCGTTATTAAACCGCGAGAATTTGACCCGTCAGATCCGGCAATTTGCCAACCGGCGTATCATGCAGACCGATCTTCGCTTCAAATACCAGAATATGGCGACCCGCTTTCATAGTGTCTCCGGCTATTGGGATCGGATTCTTCGACTGATGGACGAGGGGAAATACCATCGCCCGACCGGTGTAAAAGCCGGGACGAAGCCGATTCCAGCTCCCGGAAATCGTGTTGCCCCCTCTGCGCAGGAGAATCAGGTCGATACGGTTTACCGTGATCTGCTCGCCGCTCGTCAGGCTTGCAACCTCAGCAGTCAAGCTCCGGAAAAGCAACAGGTGGCGGCCATGCTCGAACAACAAAGAGCAAAGATCCGGGAAAAATTCGGTGATCGCGCGGTCGACTTTCAGGTCGAAACCCGCGACGGCAAACCACGGATCGTCGTTAAAGCCAGAAAATAGTTTAAGTCTGACCCTTGGTATTGTGAGCGGATGGCGTCATTCTGCTCTCCCTCTGTTACAAAGGTAGCACAGTATGAAGATTGTTCTACCGACATTACATGTGCGCCGCTCTCCGCAAGCAGTCCCCCTCGCTGCTGCCAATCTGTCCGCGACTCTTGCAGACCGGGCTGATATCGAATGCCAGCTCATCAATTTTTATCCGGACAACCCGGAAGAAGAGATTTATCAGACCCTGCTTGAGACCCGACCCGATCTGGTCGCCATCCCGCTCTACAGCTGGAATCGTCAGACGATGCTCGCGGTCTGCCGGAGACTGAAACAGCACGCCCCTGCCATCACTTTAATGACCGGCGGCCCGGAAGCGACCGCAGATCCGGCCAGTATCATTTTGCAGGGGAATGTCGATGCGGTGATTTGTGGCGAAGGTGAATTGACCTTCCGGACAGCGGTCGAACAGCTTTTTTCTTCCGGCACCCTGTCAATTTTGCCCGGCCTCGCTATCGCAACCGCTGACGGGGTAAAACTGGGGCCGAAACGGCACTTCGCTGACCCTGACGATCTTGTTTCCCCATGGCTGACCCAAATTTTAAATCCCGCAGAGGGGGTTCTTTGGGAAGTCGCACGCGGCTGCCCCTTCCAGTGCAGTTACTGTTTCGACAGCCTCGGCAGCCGCTCGGTCCGCACCCTCCCGATGGCAAGACTCGCCGCCGAGCTCGATCTGTTCACGGCCAGCGGTGTCGATCATCTCTGGGTCCTCGACTCAAGTTTCAATGTCCCGACACAACGCGGCAAAGAGCTCCTCTCTCTGCTGGCCGGGCACGCACCGGATATTCATGTCCATCTCGAAGCAAAAATTGAGCACCTCGATTCCGAGCTGATCCAGATGGCAGCTCTTTTACCCTGCTCCTTGCAGGTCGGTCTGCAATCGACCCAACCCCAGGTTTTGCGCGCCATAGGGCGCCCGCTTAATATTGAACTTTACATCCGGCAACTCGAAGAGTTGGCCGAAGCCGGCGTGACCTACGGTACCGACCTGATCTTCGGCCTGCCGCTTGACAACCTCGCCGGTTTTCGTGACAGTCTGACCATTGCCCTTATCTACCGCCCTAATCACGTTGACCTCTTCGCACTTGCGGTCTTGCCGGGGACAAAATTATTTAAACAGAAAGCTGAATTCGGAATTCTTTCCGAACCTTCTCCCCCTTACCGGATTCTGTCGAGTGACAGCTGGTCGGAACAGGAGCTTGGCCGGGCGTATGAACTGGCGGCGGCCGTCGATCTTTTTTACAACCTGGGTCGCGCCGTCGGCTTTTTTGCCCCCCTGCTTCAGGCGACCGGCCTTGAACCGGCTCCGTTTCTGGAGGGGTTTGCCGACTGGATGATGGACCAGCAAGGTGTTTTTCGCTCGATTTTCCTCGATGCCGAACAGTGGCGACCGGAAGAGATTCTGCCGATGCAGGAAGGGTACATTCAACATCTGCTGCTCAAACAGGATAAAAGTCACCTTCTGCAAGCCGCCCTCGATCTGATTCGCTACCATTTTCACTATGCCGGGACCCTGCTTGATGGCGAAACCTTGCCGCTGGAAGAATTTCCGCAAGATGAGGTCTGGACGAAGCAGTGGTGTCTGGCACCACATGTCCGAGTCGTGCCGTTCTCGTATGAAATTCTCGATCTGCTGGAGATGGGAGAGGTCGATCTAAATGAATTTTGCGATCTGTTCCGGCCGGTCGGCTCGATGGCTCTGTTCATGCGCAGAGGAGAAGAGATTCTGTGTGAATCGCTCGAAGAAGATTTTTCAACGCTGCTGCGCAACTGCGATGGAACCCGAACCCCTGAGCAGATCTTCTCCGGCACTGTTTCTAAAAGTTCGGGGAGTGAAGTGGTTAAATTTGCGATTGCCGAAGGGATGCTCGTCCCGGCC
>JACUTX010000150.1 GCA_014859615.1 Desulfuromonadales bacterium
ACCGCCGTTTGAGTCGCTTCCGATCCGTAGGTTTCAATTGCCCCTTTGACCAGACCGTCCAGATTGGACAACAGATAGTAAACCCCGAACCCGATGGTGACAAACAGAACCAGAACCGCCCCAATTACAATCTTTTTCATTTCTCTCCCCACTCATTTTCTGTTGCGTTTTAAAGGACTGCCGTGCCTGCAAATATATCACATCATCGAAAAAGGACTGTTGCTCAAGACTATTTTTTCACTTTTTTCGGTTTTTTCGGACGTTCCTGTACTTGCCGGGTCAACGGTACTTTATGGGTCGGAACAAAACCGGTCTCTTGCTGTCGTACAAGCGTCTGATGGATCACGCTCTCAATGGCGGCAAGCAACTTTACTTCGTCGGCACTGACCAGGGAGATCGCTTCCCCCTGGAGTCCAGCCCGACCGGTCCGGCCGATGCGATGCACATAATTTTCAGGGATCTTGGGGAGATCAAAATTAACCACCAGCGGTAATTCAGTGATATCAAGCCCGCGCGCTGCGACATCGGTCGCGACCAGCAGCCGGAGCTGATTTTTTTTGAAAGCAGCCAGAGCCCGGCTTCTTTCGTTCTGACTCTTCTCCCCATGAATCGCCGCCGCACTGATGCCATCTCGCTTCAGCCTCTTTACCAGCTGATCGGCTCGATATCTGGTTCGGGTGAAGACCAGCACCTGCCCCCACCCCCGGCAGCAAATCAGGTGACTGAGCAGGGAGCTCTTCTTCCCCTTATCAACCTCCAGGACGTACTGCCTTACACTCTGCGCCGTGGAATTACGGGGGGTGATTTCGAGCTGTACCGGTCGTTGGAGAAGCCCGGCAGCAAGAGTGTGAATCGCTTCGGAAAAGGTCGCTGAGAAGAGCAACGTCTGGCGCTCTTCAGGGAGGAGGGAGAAAAGCTTGCGAATGTCATGGATAAACCCCATATCGAGCATCCGGTCGGCTTCATCGAGCACCAGCGTTTCGACCTGTGCAAACTTCACGGCATTCAGGCTGAAAAGATCGAGCAGACGACCTGGTGTCGCGACGAGAATATCGACGCCACCTCGCAATTTCATCATCTGCGGATTGATCTTCACCCCGCCGTATACGACGGCTGATTTCAACGGCAGGTTCTCGCCATAGGTCGCAATGCTCTGCTCAACCTGAACCGCCAGTTCGCGGGTCGGCGTCAGCACCAGCGCACGAATATGATTCGACTTCACCCCGGGGCCCGCCACCAGCCGCTGCAGTATCGGCAGGGCAAAACCTGCGGTCTTGCCGGTCCCGGTCTGCGCCGCTGCCAGCACGTCCCGACCAGCGAGAATCGCCGGGATTGCTTCGATCTGGATCGGGGTTGGCTCGGTATAGCCGAGTTCTTCAAGTCTGTGCAGGATCGATTCAGAAAGTCCGAGAGATAAAAAGGAGTTCATACTATTTCAAAAGTTCGTCGACACGGGATCACTATCAAAGCTTATGGTGTCTACCGCTGCACCAGAAAAAGAGGCCCCGGTGCGGAGCCTCTTTTTTATTGCATCATCAGTTCAAAGATCGAAAAAACATCGAAACACCTAAGTAGACCAGATCTTCATCGACGTCGTAGCTGCTGCTTTGCCAACTGCTACCATTCCAGTTCGGACCATTACCATAATAGTTCATCATGACATAGCCGCCCTTGGCGGCAATGGTCAGTCGTCCCGGCAGATTGAAGTTCAGCCCGATTGCAGCTCCGACCCCGTAACCGAACAGATCGATATCACGGGCGACTTCATTTTCCAGCTGACCATCGAGCAGAGTAAACCGCAACTCCGGACCGAACCAGAGACGGACATTGTCGGTAAGTAACCCGCCGAAGCCAAAAGTATGGCTCATCACCAGTCCGTCGATATCCGCCTCGGCGTTCTGATTGTCAAAATGATCTATTTTCCATGCAGCTCGCCCGAACTCCATTCGATAATTGAACATACGATCCGTGTCCAGATTTGAATCGACAGCAAACCCGAAATCCAGATGCTCCCCCTTAAACTCTTGAGTGGGGGCATCTCCATCCCATCTTGCATCGACGCTCCCCGCATTTAAAAAGAGTCCGATCCCGCCAGCATAAACCGGCGTGACGACCAGAAGAAACAGAACGAGCAATATGCATCGGCGGATCAAAACAGATATCATCACGAAAACCTCCTGCAACCATCAGTTATTATAAACAACGCTGATTATATACAAGAGAGCTGAAACGATCCACTCCCTTTAATAACAACCTGTACCGCTGCATCAGTCAGTTCGGCTACCCCCCGGCTGAAATACTGAGAAAAACCAGACCGACCGAACCGGAGTTGATCACCCCGTGCGGCTTGCCCGACGGCAGGGTTGCGGTAATACCGGGAGAGAGCTCCGGCTCACCAGCCACACCAAGTAATCGCCCCTCCCCTTCGAGAACAATCCAGATATGATCCCCGGCGTGGACATGCGGATGGATCTCCTGCCCCGGTTGCAGACACCAGAGTGTGGTGCGTGAGAGCGCACTTTCACTGATAGCGACCTTGTTCGCCTTTTCGTCTGAATAAACAATTTTTGTTTTATAATCGACAACCATTATTTTTCTCCATCAGATAAAAAAGAGCACCACGGCAATCTGCCGGGCGCTCTTGAGAGCGTATCGCTATTTTAGTGGTCAGACCTTGGCTGCTTTGATGGCGACCCGATTCTGCAGTCCGGTCATCAGTTTTTGCACATTGATGCTGGCAAAGTGATACGGGGCAAACAGCAACCCTGACGGGAGAGCGGCACTCACCCTGACCGGAGCAATCAGTTCACCGGCCGTTGAAGTGAGGCGAAGGTTATCGCCGTCGGCAACCCCGAGACTGAGAGCGTCCCCGGCATTCACTTCCACATAACCGTTCGCAGCGACGCTGAGCGGACCCGGAGCAAATGTGCTGGTGGTTCCAAAATGGAACAGTATCTTGCCGGTAAGGAGCTGCAAACCGTTGATCGATTGACCACCACCAGTCACTTCACTGTAAATCAGACGCTGTTTCTCGGGCGCATAGACTTCTTTCAGACAGAGCTGACCATGTCCGCTCCCTGCAAAACAGACCCCTTCATACATTGGAACCAGGCTGCGGATTTCTGTCAGCACCGCCAGGTTGTCGGGGCAACTGCCGCCACCGGTCAGACGCTGGCAGAGATCGACAAAAATTTCCCAGTCTTCACGAGATTCACCGACAGACGCAATCGCTTTATTCAGACAGCTGACGCGATTGTCAAGAGCCGTAACGCTGCCGCTCTTCTCGGCGAAAGTCGTGCCGGGGAGAACCACATGAGCCATTGAGGTTAATTCTGAGGAGAGGATATCCTGCACGATCAGAAATTCAACCTTTTCAAGCGCCTTGCGCCAGCGGTCACTCTGCGGAAAGCTGACCAGAGGATTGGTGCCGACCAAATAGAGGAGACGAATCTCCCCTTTTTCGATTCCGTCGAGAATCGAGAGGGCATCGCGCCCCCCCTCGGGGAGAGAGACCTTCCAGGCTTTCTCAAACAGGTTACGGTTGGTCGTGTAATCCTGATAGCCGGGGAACTCGTCCGGGTTGACCCCCATATCGAGAAGCCCCTGCATGTTCCCTTTTTCATCGACCGGGAAGAGTCCGCCTGCCGCGCTGAACAGAGCACCACTGAGAATCGCCAGATTGCAGATCGCGGCTACAGTGTTTTCAGCATTTGCACTTTTGATAATATCGGCACCGAAAATCAGCGCGACGGAACCGGCTTTACCGAGAGTAGCGGCCGCTTCAGTCATCTGCTTCAGGGTCAGACCAGTCGTCTCCAGGGCTGCGGCGAGATCGACCTTTGCCAGATGCTTTTTCAGCGCATCGTAATTAGTAACACACTCTTGCAGCTTTTGTTCATCGACCAGCCCGTTATCGAGGAGCAGACGACAGAGTCCGTTGACGAGATCGACCTCACTCCCCGGACGGTAGTTGAGATAACTGTTCGCATATCGATTCAGCTTAATCTTGCGCATGTTGGCAAGAATCAGCTTGCCATCACGCTTGCGGCAGGCGGCTTCGATCTGCCAATCGATCGCTGGCGCTTCTGCAGTGACATCACACCCGAAGACCAGCACAGCTTCGGCTTTACCAATATGGCTGATATGATGACTGCTGCCGGTCAGACCGAGATTTTTACGTAACACCTGGCTGGAACGCCGGGCACCGAAACGGGCTTCGGAATCGATATTATTGCTGCTGGCACCGGCCCGGAACAGCTTCTGAAACAGATAGAGTTCTTCATTGGTCAGTCGCGGTGAGACCAGACCAGCTACGGCAGCGCCGCCAGTCTCATCACGCAGAGTCCGCATCCGCTGTGCGACAGCCGTCAACGCCTCGTTCCAATCGGCATCACGCTGCACATTCCCAACGTTAATTTGCGGTATCGTCAGGCGCTGATCGGAATTTATATAGCCATGACTGAAGTAACCGCCGATGCAGAGATTGCCGTTGTTAATCGTGGTCTCATCATCGGAGGTGACACGCAAAACCTTGTTGTTCTTGACATTGATATCAATCTGACACTGCGCACCACAGGCGATACAGACGGAGGGCACCTTGGTCATCTCCCAAGAGCGGGCCTTGAATTTGAACGTCTTGGAGATCATGGTGCCGGTCGGGCAGACAGCGACGCAGTTCCCACAAAATTCGCACTTGTCGAGATCCTTGTCGATAAACGCCCTATCCCCTTTTTCATTAACGAACAGAGCACTCGAACCGACGGTCTCATGGCAGACCTTGACACACTTTTCGCACATAACGCAGCGATTCGGCACCTGCTGAATCAGCGGCCAGCGGTCGACTACAGCAGCGTTGACATCCTCAGCTTCAAACGGCTGACGATCGACATCGTGTTCATAGCAGACATTTTGCAGTTCACATTCACCCGCAGCATCGCAAACCGGACAATCGAGGGGGTGATTGACCAGAAGCAGCTCGACGATCTGTCGACGAATCGTTGCCAGCTTCACGCTTTGGGTTGTGACCACCATCCCGTCCGTTGCCGGAGTATTGCAGGCCGTCATCGGTGTATCGCACCCTTCTATTTCGACCACACAGATCCGGCAAGCACCGGTCGGCGAGACCTTCTTCAGATAACAGAGAGTCGGGATTTCGATACCGGCCTGTTCAGCCGCAGCAAGAATCGTTGCACCCTCTTTTATCTGAACCTGTTTTCCGTCGATCTTGAGATTGACCATGAATCTATCACCTGTCGCCTGTCATATAGCCGGATCCACCCAAAAAGGGGAGCTGGCCAGATTTATATCCGATTATCAGTCGATCGCAACCATACCGACGCGATAACAGCGTAAACAGCGGGCGGCTTCGCGCACCGCCTGGCTCTCCGGCATCGCCAATTCGACCTCTGCGTAATTTTTAGCCCGCTCAGCTCCTTCGAGTTTTGGTTGATGCTCGCGGTGCAGACCACCCCGCAGTGAGATCTTCTCATTCTTGTCGAAAACGCCGAAACCGTTGAGAAGATCCTCCATCGCATCCTCGTCGGTGAGGTAGGCCTTCCCTTCCATCAGATAACGGTGCATCGCCTTGGCCGCCCGCTTGCCGTGGCCGACAGCAACAACGACGGTCATGGCGCCATATTCACAGTCTCCCCCGGCGAACACCCCCTCGTCATCAGTCATCATCGTCCCACCTTTGGTGACGATGCTGTTCCATCGAGTCTGATTGATCCCGTAATCGCCATCTTCGAGGTAAGAGAGATCCGGATCCTGGCCGATGGCCGGAATCACGAGATCACACGGAATGACATATTCACTCCCCGGGACTTCCTGGGGACGACGACGCCCCGATTCATCCGGCTCACCGAGCTCCATTTTGATCACTTCGACACCGACCACCTTATTGTTCTCTGTGACCAGTTTGGTCGGATTAACCAAAAATTCAAACTGGACATTCTCGGCTTCGGCATCATCGACTTCATACGATTCGGCCGGCATCTCTTTACGGGTTCGCCGGTAAACCAGAATCGAATCTTGTGCTCCTTCGCGCAGAGCGACGCGCACACAGTCGATAGCAGTGTTGCCACCGCCGACGACGATAACTCGTTTCGGGGTTTTGATCGGCTCACCAAGAGCCACCGCACGCAGGTAGTTGATTCCACCGGTGGAGAACCCCTCGTACCCTTTATCTTCCCCTTCAACCCCCATCGGCTTCGACTTGAAAGCGCCGGTGCCGAGAAAGACCGCATCGTACTGTTCTTTAAGTTCCCGCAACGAAACATCGCGACCGAGCTTGACGCCATACTCGATCTCAACGCCAAGCGCACTGATAATATCGGCTTCACGCTGCAGCAAAGGACGCGGCATACGGTAGTCGGGGATCCCGACGGCAACGGTTCCGCCCGGCTCTGAAAGCATATCGATGACCTTGACCTGATGCCCT
>JACUTX010000151.1 GCA_014859615.1 Desulfuromonadales bacterium
GAGAAGGGGAGATTCATTTACGGGGAGAACAATGGAAGTCCTCAGAGCCCAAAGAGCCGGTTTCTGCATGGGGGTCGATCTGGCCCTTTGCAAGCTTAACGACCTGATCGGAAATACGACGGATCGCGACACAATCTTTATCCTCGGGGATATTATCCACAACCCCCAGGTGGTCAAGGAGTATACCGACAAAGGGGTGATCACCGTTCACTCCCCGGACGAGGTTCCGACCGGGGCGACCGTGGTGATTCGTGCGCACGGCATCCAAAAAGAGATCCGCGCCGAGCTCACAAAGCGTGGCGTGCATATCGTCGATGCAACCTGCCCGAAGGTGGCAGCGGCCTGCCTGCTGATCAAACGGCATACGGCCGATGACCGAACCCTGCTTTTGTACGGGGAAGAGATCCACCCGGAAGTGAAGTGCCTGCTCAGTTATGCTGCCGGTGAGGCGGTGGTATTCGATTCGAAGGACGATTGCGAGCGTCTGCAACTCGATCCGGATAAAAAATATTGTCTGGCCGCCCAGACCACTCAGGATAAAAATATTTTTCAATCCATTATTCATTTTTTTGAGAATCACAGTGAGCTCGACATCACAATTCTGCAGACGATTTGCGATGCGACCAAGCAGTGCCAGGATGAAGCGATCCGTATTGCCGACAAGGTCGATTTCGTGATTGTTGCCGGCGGCTATCAAAGCAGCAACACGCGACGGCTGGCCCAGGTTATCCGGGCGCACGGAACCAAGGCTCTGCACATCGAGACCGCCGCTGAACTACCGCTGGAAGAGCTGAGACAATACCGTCTCATCGGCCTGACCGCCGGAGCATCGACCCCGAAAGAGATCGTCGATGAAATCCAGAAGGCATTAACCTCTCTGCAGGAGAAAGACTTGTGAAAAGATCAGAGCAGAACAGACGACCGGCGCTCGGACGCTTTCACCCTGAAGCCGATGCGCTGCAATCTGCGGACCGAAACCGGCTGAGTGCACTACGTCATATCGATCAGACTCTCTATCTGGTGACACAAACGTGTGACACGAAAGTGATGACTGGCACAGCTGGCACAATTGCCAAAGGGGACGACAACGTTTTTTTTGACGGCCTGGTCCTCCCTGCCCCGCTTGAATCTCTGGGGGATGTCAGCTTCTGCAAAGATCACGGACTTCGCTTTGCCTACGTCGGCGGGTCGATGGCGAAAGGGATCAGCTCGGTCGCCATGGTCGAAGCTCTGGCCGAGATCGGCATGCTCGGTTTTTTCGGTGCCGCCGGTCTCTTGATCCCGGAGGTCGAGAGTGCTATTGACCAGTTGCAAAGCCGTATAACAAGAGGTTCTTACGGTTTTAATCTGATTCACAGTCCGAACGAGCCTGAACTCGAAAAGAGCCTGGTCGAGCTTTACCTGCGCCGTGGAATCGACCGGGTGGAGGCTTCTGCGTTTCTCGATCTGACCCTCCCTCTGGTCCGGTATCGAACCGCCGGCATCTTTCGCACGGCGACAGGTGAGATCGTCACTCCGAACCGGATCATCGCCAAGATTTCCCGCGAAGAGGTCGCCGCAAAATTTTTCGCCCCCCCACCGGAGCGTTTTTTGCAAGAGCTTGTTGCTGCGGGTGATTTGACCCCCGAACAGGCCGAGTGGGGAGCCACGGTTCCGATGGCTCAGGATGTCACTGTCGAATCCGATTCCGGCGGACACACGGACAACCGCCCGGCGTTAGCGCTCTTTCCGACGATATTGGCCCAGAAAAATTTTTATCAGAAACAGTACAACTACCAGCTGCCGCTGCGGGTCGGCCTCGGTGGCGGAATCGCCACACCGGCTGCAGCGGCGGCGGCTTTTGCCCTCGGGGCCGCCTATCTGGTTACCGGCACGGTCAATCAGGCCTGCGTCGAATCGGGAACCTGTGACGAAGTACGGCAACTGCTCGCCGAGACCCGACAGGCCGACGTCACCATGGCCCCATCCGGCGATATGTTTGAGATGGGAGTGAAGGTTCAGGTTATAAAACGTGGTACAATGTTCTCCATGCGAGCCGCCAAGCTTTATGAGCTCTACCGGGGGTACAACAGTATCGAGGAGCTGCCGGCCGATGAACGGCAGAAGCTCGAAAAGACCGTCTTTCGTAAAGAACTCGATCAGGTCTGGGAAGAGACGCGCATCTTCTTCAGCCAGCGCGATCCACGGCAACTGGCCAAGGCGCAAAACGATCCGAAATACAAGATGGCTTTGATCTTTCGCTGGTACCTCGGTCAGTCGCCGGTCTGGGCCAATCGCGGTCTATCGGATCGACGGCTCGATTATCAGATCTGGTGCGGCCCGGCCATGGGCGCTTTCAACGAATGGGTCAAAGGAACCTTCCTCGAAGCGCCGAAACAGCGCCGGATTGCCGTCGTTGCTTATAATATTCTTTTTGGTGCAGCCGTATTGATGCGGGCCAACCAACTTAAACTTCAAGGCGTCAACCCAGGTGATGAGGCTGACCTGACCACCCCCCTTGAAATCGAACAGATCAAGGAGTTTCTCAGTTGAAGAAAAACAGCAGAGAACAGATTGAAAAAAGTGCGCTGGCGACCCCGCTGGCGATTGTCGGTATCGGTTGTCTGTTCCCCAAAGCAGAAGACAAAGGGACGTTCTGGACCAATATCAAAAACGGCACCGATGCGATTGTCGAAGTCCCCGCAACGCACTGGCGTTCCGACGACTATTTTGATGCAAATCCGAAGACCCCTGACAAAGTTTACGCCAACTGCGGCGGCTTTCTCTCCCCGATCGATTTCAACCCGATGGAGTACGGGATACTGCCAAACGCCATGGAGGCGATCGACACTTCGCAGCTCCTCGGGCTGGTCGCCGTTGATCAGGCGCTGCAGGATGCCGGCTACACCACCGAGAAGGAGTTCAACCGGGATCGGGTCAGCGTCATCATCGGCGTCACCGGCACACTGGAACTGGTCGTCCCCCTCGGGGCCCGGCTCGGGCACCCCCGCTGGCGTGAAGCACTCAAAGACGCCGGAATCGCCGATGCCATCGCCGAAGATGTCATGCAGCGGATCAGCGATTCGTATGTTCCGTGGCAGGAGAACTCCTTCCCCGGACTGCTCGGTAACGTCGTCGCCGGACGAATCAGCAAGCATTTTAACTTTGGCGGAACCAACTGCGTGGTCGATGCTGCCTGCGGCAGTTCTCTGGGAGCACTCAATCTCGCGGCCCTGGAACTTGCGGCCGGAAAATCCGACATGGTCGTGACCGGCGGAATCGATACCTTCAACGACATCTTCATGTACACCTGCTTCAGCAAAACTCCGGCCCTCTCCCCATCCGGACACGCCAGACCGTTTGCAGACAACGCCGACGGCACCACTTTGGGCGAAGGATTGGGGATTGTCGTTGTCAAACGTCTGGCTGATGCCGAACAGGATGGCGATAAAATTTACGCCGTGGTCAAAGGGATCGGTGCTTCAAGTGACGGACGCGGTGGTGCGATCTACGAGCCGAGTGCCGCTGGCCAGAAGAAGGCGTTACTGCGCGCTTACGAACAATCCGGAGTCGACCCACACACGGTCGAGCTGATTGAAGCTCACGGAACCGGCACTAAAGTCGGCGACGCCGTCGAAGTTGCCGCCCTGAAAGACGTTTTCGGCGCAGCAAAGAGCCCCTGGTGTGCTCTCGGTTCGATCAAATCCCAGATCGGCCATACCAAAGCTGCGGCCGGTTCTGCCGGTCTGATCAAAACAGCCATGGCTCTTTACAACAAGACGCTCCCCCCGACCATCAAGGTCGATAAACCGCAAGAGAGTATCACCACACCGGATTCTCCGTTCTATATCAACACCGAAACCCGCCCCTGGATCCCGCGTGGCGACCATCCCCGTCGGGCCGGTGTCAGCGCCCTTGGATTCGGCGGGAGTAACTTTCACTGCCTGCTCGAAGAACATCAGCCGCACAAAGCCAGAGCCGACTGGCAGGGCGATATCCAGCTTGTCGCCTTTTGCGCCGCCGATCTGCAGACGCTTGAAACCGCCCTCAGCAATTTCCCGGCTGACGCCGACTGGAACAGCTTGCGTCTGGCGGCCGATCTGAGCCGCAGCCGCTTCGATGCAAAGCAGCCGTATCGCATTCTTTTAGTGTTTGAAAAAGAGAAGTCGAAACCGGACGCCCAGATCAAAACAGCGTTGACCCTGCTGGACAGCAACCGTGAACAGAGCAGCTGGAGCACGCCGGACGGGACTTTTTTCGCCAGTGGTGAAACCGACGGCGATCTGGCAATCCTCTTCCCCGGACAGGGGGCCCAGTATCCGGCAATGCTCAAAGATCTGGCGATCCAGTTTCCGCAATTTCTTGAGACATTCATTGCCGCGGATCGTGCTTTTTCTGTCAACAGCTCCGGCGCGCCAGGGCATTTGGCCGAATTCGTCTACCCCCGCCCGGTCTTTAATCAGCCCGACAGCGACCAAAACAGTGCGGACCTGCAGGCGACCGAAGTGGCACAACCAGCCCTCGGAGCGGTCAGTCTCGGTGCTCACGCGGTCCTTGCCGACTTCGGCGTTACGGCCAAAGCTTATGCCGGTCACAGCTATGGTGAACTGACCGCCCTCTGTTGTGGCGGCTATTTTGATGCCGACGCCCTGCACGAACTCTCCCGCCTGCGCGGCGAACTGATGGCCGCAGGCAAAAAGGATCGCGGCTCGATGCTGGCCGTCTCGGCTCCGCTTGCGCAGATCGAGAAATTTCTCACCGAATCCGGTCTGAAACTGGTACTGGCCAATCGTAATACTCCCGAACAGGGGGTCCTCTCGGGAGCGACAGACGAGATCGAAAAAGCCGCCGTACTCCTCGGCGAACAAGGTATACGCATCACACGACTTACCGTCGCGGCAGCATTCCATAGCGAGCTGGTCGCCGAAGCGAGCGGGCCGTTTGCAAAGCGCCTGCAAAAAATAAAATTAGACAAACCGTCCGCCACTGTCTTTGCCAACACCACCGGCACCCCCTACCCCGAAACGGCGAACCAGACCCGCGCGATTCTCGCCGCCCAACTCGCTGCCCCGGTCGACTTCGTCGCCGAAATCGAGACGATGTACGCCGCCGGAATCCGCACCTTTCTCGAAGTCGGCCCCGGTGCCCGCCTCAGCGGCATGGTCAAGGCGATTCTCGGCACACGTCCGTATCAGGCGATCGCCATCGACGCATCGAATGGAAAGCGTTCAGGGATCTACGATCTGGGCCGCGCGCTCGCTCAACTCGCCGTGCTCGGCTATCCGGTAAACCTGACCGGGTGGGATGAAGGGTATGCCGCAGCCCAACCGGCACAAAACAAGAAGCCCGGTATGACGATTTCGCTCACCGGTGCCAACTATTTCAAAAAACCGGCGAAACGCCCACCGGTCGCACCGGTGACGGCAGCTGTTCTCCCCACAGCGCAGACAACTTCGCCCCGACCGCCAGCGCTGCAACCGACTTTTGCCCCCTTGGCGACAACAGACGTTGCCGCTGCGGGCTCCCTGCAGGCTGCGCTGCAGATCACCCGTCAGAGTATGCAGGCGCTGCAGAATCTTCAGGAGCAGACCGCCCGACTGCACCAGCAATTTCTGGCCGGTCAGGAGTCGGCGACCCGTTCGTTTCTCACCCTGGTCCAGCAGCAGAACAGCATCCTGTCAAAAGAGCCGCTCCCCCCGGCATCGGTACCGGTCGCTGCAGCAGCTCCCACCACACCGGTTGCACCGCCCGAGCCGACAGCACCACCTCTTTCGACCGCACCACTCCCCCTTCCTGCCGTCGACAGCAGCCGGGTGGCTGCGGTGCTCCTCGAAGTGATCGCCGAGAAGACCGGCTACCCGGTTGAAATGCTGGAGCTGGAGATGAGCCTCGATTCCGACCTCGGTATCGATTCGATCAAACGGGTCGAAATCCTCTCCGCTCTGCAGGAGAAGCTCCCCGATGCGCCAGCAGTCAAACCCGAAGATCTCGGCCGACTGCAGACCTTGGGTCAGATCATCAAGCACTTATCTGCCGGGATGGCGTCAGCTCAGACGGTCACACCTCCCTCGCTTTCAACGCCGGCAACTCCGGCCGTCGACAGCAGCCGGGTGGCAACGGTGCTCCTCGAAGTGATCGCTGAGAAGACCGGCTACCCGATCGAGATGCTGGAGATGGAGATGGCGCTCGATTCCGACCTCGGCATCGATTCGATCAAACGGGTCGAAATCCTCTCCGCCCTGCAGGAGAAGCTCCCCGAAGCGCCAGCGGTCAAGCCCGAAGATCTCGGCGTACTGCAGACCTTGGGGCAGATCGTAGAGCATCTGACCGCAGCCGGCAAGACGAGTGAACCCCCGGCCAGATCGACGCCAAACTCAAATCAGCTCGACCGCGCGACCGTCTCCACCACCCTGCTCGATGTCATTGCCGAGAAGACCGGTTATCCGGTCGAGATGCTGGA
>JACUTX010000152.1 GCA_014859615.1 Desulfuromonadales bacterium
CAGAGCAGGATATCAACCCGCTGACAGAATATGTCGGGCATGTGGAGGCGATTCAGACTGTCGATCTGCAGGCGCGAATCAGCGGTTTCCTGGAAAAGATCTACTTCAAGGAGGGGAGTGACGTTTCGGCCGGATCCCGGCTTTATCTGATTGAGCCGGCACCCTATCAGACAAAGGTCGCAATCAATGCCGCCCGCGTCGCCAAAGGGGAATCAGCGATGAAGGCGGCCCGTCAGCATCTGGAGCGGATTCAGGCCGTGCGGTCCGGCGGGATACCGATGACCGATATCGAAGCGGCTCAGGCGGCCGCAGAACAGGCGCAGGCCGAGCTGCAGGAGGCGAGGGCGATGCTCGATCTGTCGAAAATCGATCTGGCCTATACCCAAATTTCAGCCCCGATCACCGGTCGTATCGGCGCCACTTCTCTGAGCGTCGGGAACATGTGCGGCCCGGCATCAGGGGCTCTGGCACGCATTGTTCAGCTCGATCCGGTCCGTGTGCTTTTTTCGATCAGCGAAAATGATCTCGGTGCCATCAAGGCGGCGCAGATTGATGCAACCAACAAGAAGAGTGCCGGCTTGATGCGACCGCGGCTGAGAATGGCGGATGGAACAGAGCTGGAAAATTTCGGGGAGATCGACTTTGTCGATAATCAGGTCGACCCGACCACCGGCACGATCGCCGTGCGCGCCCTGTTTGATAATCCGCAGAAGTTGCTCCTGCCGGGACAGTATGTTCAGGTACGGGTCAGTCAAATGGAGACGAAAACTCTGCCGGTCGTACCGCAGTCTGCCATTCTGGAAGACCGCGACGGCCGTTACCTGCTGCTGGTTGATGAGCAGAGTCAGGTGGTACAGCGACGTGTCACAACCGGGGCTGTTGTCGGTTCATTCTGGGCGATTGAAACCGGTCTGTCTGCCGGAGAGCGGGTCATTGTTCAGGGGGTGCAAAAGGTTCGTCCGGGTGAGACGGTTCAGACCCTCACTGCCGATGCAGCAGGGGGTAGCTCAAAGCCATGATCTCGAAAATTTTTATCGATCGGCCACGCCTGGCCGTGGTCCTCTCTATCCTTATTACCCTGGCCGGGTTGATTGCCATGCTGAATATCCCGGTCGCCCAATATCCGAAGATCACTCCGCCGGAGATCCGTGTCTCTGCCACCTATCCGGGCGCCAACGCCGAAGTGCTGGCAAACAGCGTCGCAACGACAATTGAGGCCGAGGTGAACGGTGTGGAGAATATGCTCTACATGTCTTCCTCATCGTCGAACAGCGGCCAGTACAGCCTGAGCGTCACCTTTGAGGTCGGGACCGACACCGATATCGCCCAGGTCAATCTGCAGAACCGGGTGCAGGCGGCCATCGCCAAGCTGCCACAGGAAGTCGTCGCGCAGGGAATCACGGTCCGCAAAGGGTCGGCGGATATGCTCGGGGCGATCAGCTTCTTCTCACCGGACGGGACGCGGGACAAGCTGTTCCTGAGCAACTACGTCAGCGGTACGATTAAGGATGCCGTCGTGCGTCTGGATGGGGTCAGTGACATCAATATTTTCGGTGAACTCGAATACAGCATGCGGATCTGGATGGATCCGGCCCGCATGACGGCATTAGGCTTGACGGCAGACGATCTGATCGCCGCCATTCGCCAGCAGAATATTCAGGCCGCCGTCGGTTCTATCGGTTCAGAACCGGTGCAGACCGGGCAACAGTTGCAATATACGCTGACGGCCAAAGGGCGGTTGCGAAATATTGATGAGTTCAAAGAGATCATCATTCGCTCCAATGCTCAAGGTGGGATGGTACGAATCAAAGATATTGCCCGGGTCGAGCTCGGTGCCAAATCGTACAGCACCCGATCGATTCTTAACGGCGGCCCCGCAGTGACATTGGCCGTTTACGGTTCCCCCAGCGCCAATGCCCTGGCAACCATGCAAAAGGTTAAAGCCGAACTGGAGCTGTTGGCAAAGAGTCAACCGACCGGTGTGCAGTACCAGCCAATTTACGATTCGACCCGCTATATCGCCGCGGCAATCGATGAAATGATCTGGACCTTGTTTCTGACCTTTCTGCTGGTGGTCGCGGTGACCTTCGTTTTTCTGCAGGACTGGCGCTCTACCCTGGTCCCGACGGTGACCATCCCGGTCTCTTTGATCGGAACCTTTGCGGTATTGCTCGCCTTGGGGTACAACGCCAACACCATCTCTCTGTTTGCCCTGATCATGTCGATCGGACTGGTGGTGGACGATGCGATCGTGGTGGTCGAAAACGTCTATCGGGTCATGCACGATGAAGGGTTGAGTCCGAAGGAAGCGGCGCTCAAAGCGATGGGGCAGGTTACCGGCCCGATTATCGCCACCACCCTGGTGCTGCTCGCCGTCTTTGTTCCGGTCGCCTTTCTCCCCGGCATTACCGGCCAGCTCTACAAACAGTTTGCTGTCACCATCTGTACCGCAGTGGTTATTTCGGCCTTCTGCGCCCTGACCTTAAGTCCGGCGCTCTGCGCGGTTATACTGAAAAAACCGCAGCCGGTCAGTTTTTTACCGCTGGTCTGGTTCAATAAGGCGCTGGCAAAATCGCGGATCGGTTACGTGACCGGTTCTTCCTGGTTAATCCGCTGGAAACCGCTGGCGCTGCTGGCGCTGCTGCTGATTTTCGGCGCCAGTTATCTCCTCTTTTTGAATCGGCCGACCAGCTTTTTGCCGCAGGAAGATCAGGGGCTGATCTATCTGAATGTCCAGTTGCCGGAAGCGGCGGCCATGAGCCGTACCGACCAGGTGTTGACTCAGGTGACCTGGGAACTGCGCGAAATCGAAGGGATAGAGAGTGTCCTTGGCGTCAGCGGCTTCAGCCTGCTCAGTGGTCGGGGGGATAATGTCGGCTTTGGTCTGGTGATTCTCGCCCCCTGGGATGAACGCCACGGCAGCGCCCTGCATGTCGGTGCGGTTTTGAAGCAGGCTCAGCAAAGGCTGGCGGCGATTTCATCGGCAAATATTCTCGCCTTCACCCCGCCTCCTATCCGTGGTCTCGGGCGAACCGGTGGCTTTGATTTTCAGTTGCAGTCGCTGACGGAAAAAACCCCCCAGCAGTTTGTCGCCGCTGCCCAGGCGCTGGTGGTCGCCGCAAATCAGGACCCGGCATTGAATCGTGTCTTCAGCACCTACACAGCCAATACGCCGCAGTTGGCGCTTGAGATAGACAGAAACCGCGCCGAAACCCTCAAGGTGGCGGTGAGTGAAATATTTTCGACCTTGCAGGCCCAGCTCGGAGGGCGTTACGTCAACGACTTCAATCTGGCCAATCGCGGTTACCAGGTGAAGGTTCAGGCGGATATCGCTCATCGTGATTCGGTAGATGATATCCGCCAGCTCTATGTTCGGAGCCGGACAGGGAAGATGGTGCCGATGACCAGCCTGGTGACCCTGTCGACAGAGCTCGGTCCACAGACCGTCCACCGATACAATCAGCTGAGCAGCATCAAACTGAACGGCGGCGCTGCTGCGGGGTACAGCTCTGGCGAAGCGATGGCGGCAATGGAGCGGATCGCGACCCAGACCCTCCCTGAAGGGTTCAGTTTCGATTGGTCCGGCATGTCGTACCAGGAGCGCAAAAGCAGCGGTCAGGTGGTGATTCTGTTTGCGCTGGCGCTTCTCTTTGCCTACCTGTTTCTGGTTGCGCAGTATGAAAGCTGGAACATCCCGCTGGCGATCATCATCTCGGTGCCGGTCGCAACCCTCGGAGCGCTGGTCGGTCTCTGGCTGACCGGCGGAAGTCTCAGCATTTACGCCCAGATCGGGCTGGTTCTGCTGGTCGGCCTGGCGAGTAAAAACGCAATTCTGATTGTTGAATTTGCCCAGTCACGCCGCGAGGAGGGGCTCTCGATCGCCGAAGCGGCGGTGGATGGCGGACGTATCCGTTTTCGCCCGGTATTAATGACCTCTTTTACCTTCATATTTGGCCTTCTCCCGATGGTAATCGCAAGCGGTGCCGGTGCCGGAAGCCGGCAGGCGATCGGTATTACCGTTTTCAGCGGCATGCTGAGCACAACCCTGTTCGGAATTTTTCTGATTCCGGTTCTCTATTATCTGTTTCAATCAGCGCGTGAAAAAGGGAGCGCGTGGCGTGCTCGCAAACGGACTGGAGGTGCCGCATGATCAGGGGCGTTTTGCTAAATCAGCAAAAAAGAAAGATGCTTTGTCTGTGCGCAGCAACTCTGTTCCTGCTCGGTGGCTGCATGACGGTCGGTCCCGATTATATTCCGGTGACGCCGCAGAGTCCCGACACCTGGCAGACAAAGCTGCAAGAGGGGCTAACAGAAGAGAGTATTTCCGCTGATCTTGTCAACTGGTGGCAGCTTTTACAGGATCCGCACCTCTGCGCTCTGGAGGAGCGTGCGGTTGCCGGAAATCTCGATCTGCAAGCGGCGCAGGCCAGAATCCGCGAAGCGCGCGCGCTGCGCGGCATCAGCAGCGCCGAATATTTTCCAACACTCGATAGTCGGGCCACAGCTGCAAAATCTCACAGCAGCGCTGACAGCAGCACGGGGTTGACCCGTGAGCTCTACTCTGCCCAATTCGATGCACGTTGGGAACTCGATATTTTTGGCGGCGTCAGACGCTCGGTCGAGGCGGCGCAGGCAACTCTCGAAGCGACAGAAGCCGCGCTGTACGATCTGCAGGTCACTCTGCTGGCAGAAGTTGCACTCAATTATGTCGATCTGCGAACCTATCAGGCGCGACTCGAAGTGAGTCGCGAAAACATTGTGGCATTGCAAGAGCTTTATGCGCTGAACATTTCGCGCTTTCAGGCCGGAATGATCGATGAGCTTGCGGTGCAGGAGTCGTTACAACTTCTGGAGAGCCATCGCGCTCTGGTTCCGACTCTCGAATCAGGCTTGAATGCAGCCAAAAACCGTCTCGCCCTGTTGCTCGGGTCACATCCCGGAAGTCTGCATGCTGAGTTGGCGGCAAAGCTGCCACTGCCGAGTCTGCCGATCAGCGTCGCTGTCGGGATTCCGGCCGACACCTTACGCCGGCGACCGGACATTCGCCGCGCCGAAAGAAATCTTGCAGCGCAGACAGCTCAAATCGGCGCCGCCACGGCAGATCTTTATCCACGATTTTACCTGTTCGGCACAATAGGCCTCGAATCTTTAACCGCCGGGGATCTGTTTCGGGGGGCGAGCAAAACCTGGGGGTTTGGCCCCGGCGTCAGCTGGAATCTGTTTGATGCCGGGGCGATTCGGCGTAATATTGCGGTGCAGAATGCCCGACAGGAACAGCTGTTGCTCCGGTATGAGCAGACAGTCCTGTACGCGCTGGAAGAGGTAGAGAATGCGTTGATTGCCTATGCCAAAGAACAGCTGCGGCGGGAGCATATTGCAAAGGCGACGCTGGCTGCAACACGGGCAGAAGAGTTGGCCCGTGATCAGTACCAGGCCGGACTGATCAATTTCTATAATGTGCTCGATGCACAGCGCTCGCTTCTGACCCTGCGGGACGAACAGGCGCGCAGCGATGGCGTTGTTTTCGCCAATCTGGTCAGAATTTATAAAGCTCTGGGAGGTGGTTGGGCGCCGATCCCCACGTCAACTAAAGGGGATATCCCTCTTTGAACAGCCCGCCGGTTTCGGCGGGCCCGGTTTTTTTTGTTGCGGCGTACCCGCAGAGTTTAGCGCTGATCCTCCTTAACATATGGGATAAAATTGGTCGCCACGATCGACTGTCCTTCCTTCGACTGGCTGAAAGCGATGAAATCTGCGGCCAGTGCACTTCGCGTGACCGGGAAGGTCAGATAGTAGGTTGCGGCCAGCTTGTACTGACCATTAAGGATGTTGGCCTGTGTCGGGTTGACACCGTCAACATTGACCTTCTTGATCCGGTCGCCAAACACGGAGTTGTGCGAGACAAATGAGATGCCGCCCGGCGTTGCGTAGACGAACTGGCCGAGCTTGACCGGATCATCAACCTTGGTCCCGTTCGGATCGAGCTGACCGTCGTTGCCGACGGTAAACTCTTTAAATAAAAGAACAATTCCACTCTCTACCGAATCGGACAGATAGCCGACCCTGACCGGCACATCGTTGCCGCCGATCTCTTTCCAGTTTTTGATCTCCCCCTTGAAGACGCGCGTCAGATCGGTAACGGAGAGGTTGTCGACACCGTTCACATAATTGGAAATAACAACAATCGGATCCTTGCCGATCGGAACACTTTCCCAACTCTTGACCACCGCTCTGTCGAGCTTCGATTTCTTCGCCAGGTCGGTGATCGGCTTGCAGGTATAGGCAAAATCAATCTGATCCTCATGCAACATGGTGAGCGCCTTCAAATTGCCAATTCGGGCAAGCTGGACGGTATTGCCGGTCTTGGCCGTATAGGCCGCCGAAAGGTCACGAAGCATAAAATGCTCGGTCTTGCACCCTGCTGCCGTCAGCTCTTT
>JACUTX010000153.1 GCA_014859615.1 Desulfuromonadales bacterium
ATAAAGCCAACGGCCCTGAAGCAGTGAACCCCAGAACCAGTCGTTTTTTCCCCTTACCGAGGCAGCTTTATGCACTTTCCTGGCTAACACCAAATAAGGCTGCAGAACACGCTCCGCTTGATCTGGCGCCAACTCCTCATCGCGGCTCCCAGTATCGCTTGTGAAGTAACGCAGCCTGAACAGTCCGCCCTCGCTGATACCCAGCACTACGACTGCCTCACCAGACATCAAAAAGCCGATCGCAGGACAGTGTTCAGCCCTCATCGAGCGGATCGGCATTTGTCCATAACTGGACTCAAAACCGGAATGCCGAAAAGCTGACACCGCAGACTTAGCATCAAAGTGCTCGGCATTGAGTTCCGGCAAGTCTCGAACAGCACCCTCGGAATAAGCCAGCCCAGACTGAGCGAGCACATATCGCACCGCAGTAATCAAAGACAACTCATTATCAGCGGCCCTGGTTTCCGGTACCGAATTCGCATCAAGCTCACTTATGGTCAACAAAAGACACCCTTTCGATTAATAAACAATGAGATCCGGGCTATAAAACCTCTGACAAACCAATCAGATCACCCAGAGCCCCAGTCAGAGACGCAATGGTCAATTGCAACTTTAATTGATCTGCGTAGGTCGCAAAGCGCTGATCGACAGCCCGAAGGCCTTCAAGCTCGGTATCGATCAACTGCCTCAGGCTGGCCTGCCCGGTCACGATTTGAGAGCGTGCTGTTTGCACTTCCGATGCCGTCAGTTCAACTTTTTCCCTTAATAGCTCAAGAGACCGGTCGATAGATAAGAGCCTGGCAACGGCCACTTCCAATTCCGACTGAAGACTCAATCTGGCATCTGCCAGACCTGCTTCTGCCGAAGCCACACGCGCCACTGCCGCGCGACGCTGAGACTGACGGAGGCCGCCGTCACTGAAGGCATAATCAAGCACCAACCCCACACTGGAGTCTGTACTTTCACTTTGCTCGAGGGGTGATGTTACCCCCGCCTGCAAACGGGCACGGGGACCAAATGCTGCGTTAGCACTAGCCAGTTCGCTGCGGGCCACGACAAGCTCGGCAGCCGAGCGCTCTAGCCGCGGCGCTCTCCGCCAATCCGCAGCCAGATCAAGAGCCTGATTAGTGGTCACAACGGGTGCGGGGCGTTCAAGCTGTAGTACCTTGCCACGAAAAAAACGATCATAGCGAACGCGCGCCTCCGCCAGATCCGTAATCAGTCTGGTCTCCTCTAACGCTAGAGTCACCAGCTCGCGCCGGGCGCTGTCCACCACTGACCGGTCCAGCATGCCGCTGGTGGCCATTCGTTCAATTTGCGCCAGCACTGTTTGCAGCTCAGAAACACGTGTTTGCAAGTAATGAAGGCGCTCAGAATATTGCCACACATCAATCCACGCCGACGCCGCCTGTAACGCAAGATCATTACCCCGCGCTTCCCGCTCAGCTCTTGCCATTAAAGCTGCGGCAGTCGCTCTATTCACACCGGCAGTACTCTCACCGCCGTCATAAAGTATCTGTGATAAATTAATACCACCTGCAGCACCCGTGGTTGTATCACTCTGACCAGCACCATCCTCCCGAACCAGCCCGAGGGTGGCACTTCCACTCAGTTGAGGTCGGCGAACACTTGTGGCAACACCAATTCCTCCCAAGGCATCACGTTCGGCGAACAAAGCAGATCGATAAGCCTCATGACCATTTACCGCCGCTGTGATTGCCGGCACCATCCCTTCCGAAATATCAATCGCAACGCGGGTAAAATCGCTTTTGCGAGCAGGTGCGCGATCCAGCTCCTGGGCCAGGGCAGACGACATCCGGTCCAACGATACAGGCTGTGATCCACAGCCAGACAATGCAAGGCAAGCCATAGCAACCCCAAAAAGACGACTGACATACGTAGCAACCGAATGTAAACTCGGTTCGCTGTAGATAGATCGCCCAGAGCTACCCAAAACCCACGCACACGTCATAAAGCGGCATCTCCCTGATCTTCAATTAAAGATTGCAATACATCAGTAACCCTGCGGTTTTTCGCCACATCAGCATCTAAAAGTTCTTGCTCAACAAACCGCTGGCCGAGCAGCTTGAACCTTTCGGCATGGTATAAGCTGTCGATATGGGCATAGATCCACCGCAAATCTCCTTTCTTGAACAGGGTCTTGAGTAACGGGCCCTCTACCATCAACAATTTTTGAGAATCGACACTGAACAACCCGTCGATCGCACGCGCAGGATCGGGCTTTTCCAGGCCGGGAATCGGCCACGGTCTCAGCAAAGAGTGGGCAGCCAGTGATTCAACCACCGTATGGACCGCAACCACACCTCTCTGGCGCGCCACTAAAAACGCCTGCAGTGCCTTGAGCTCTTGCGGCCATTCTTCCCCATCAAAAAATGGCTTAACCGTTGAATCGGCCAGTGATTGCACGCGATAGTCCGGCCAGAGGCATAACTGATTGCCCTCACCCAGCGCGAAGGGATACACCCTCAGCACTGCGGGCACGTACCCCGCCCGCCACCTTCCCAGGCGATCCACCATCACATTAACGCTATGAACAGGCCCCATCACAGCAACCGCCTCCCAACGGCCCTCTCGCTGGCGCAACGCCACCGGCAACGATTGCGCGGCGCGGGAAATTTCTTCCTTCGCCAGGCTGCACAGGGCGAAGCGCAAGGCAAAACCGAACCCTTCAGGATTCTTCCAGCCGTAGCACCTGTGCTGATCATAGTTGATGGGAATCAGTGAACAGCCATCCATATAGTGCATACTCAAATCAGAAACGACCGCAGCGGATCATGAGCGCGTGAAAATGTTCGGCACCAGAGAAAATCTTCTACCGCAACGGTTAACGCGTTCACATCAATGAACACCTCGCCGGTCTGAGCTCGAGAAGACAGGGGCAATAGTACTAACTTTGAGTATTTTTAGAAAGGAAATGAACTACATTTGTTAATATTTGACAATTTATGGGCAGAATATATTCATGAAGAGTACCGCCTGGACATTGAATTGAAGCGTACTAGGGATGCGAAATCGGGAAATCGGGGCGGCACGGCGTGCCGCCCCATATTACTTTAAAGAGGCTATTGCTGCTCTGAAGAGAGGATATCGTTCACTCCGGCAAAATTGCCGACACCGAACTCACCACCCACGGTGTTCACCAAGGCCAGCTTATACAGCTCCGCTGAATCAATCGTGTTGTCATCCGTAGAAGACTGCTGGTGTGCCCAGATGGCTGTCACGCTGTCATCGTCGGCTGCGGTGATGGCGAAGACGGTCGTGTTCAGGACATCGTTATTATCTGCAGAGAAGTTGAACACCTCCCCAAGCAACGCTGCAACGGCATCTGCATCCTCCAGCTGGCCAACACCCACTGAACTGATTGCACCCTGATTGTCAGACGCAAACACCAGACCGAACTCGTAGGATGAAAGATCGAAGCCTGAATAGGAGTTGCCACCAGAACCTTGATTGCTCGAAGCAACAAGCTCAATCTTCCCTCCGGACTCCGTGCTTGACCAAAGGTCTGCCTCCAGCGCAATCAGGTCGTTGTTAACCTGGAAGTTGTTAACAACATCCGCATCAGAGCTGTGACTGTTCAGTACCACCGTCACGGAATCGTCCCAGTCAAAGGCAGCAAATCCATCGCGATCCTTCTCAACGGTGAAGTCATCTTCCTCATCGGAAGCGGCCAACGAATCGGCAGACTCACCACTGACACCGCCATCGTTGTCAGAGCTACCGTCACCCAGCTCCACTTGCTGGTCCGGGTTTCCAGGTTCACCCGGTGCATAGAGTTGATCGTTCTCCGCATCCGGCGTACCCCCATTCAGCCAGGTGGTATTCAGCCCCTGGTCATCATAGAAACCAGGGTCAGAACCGAACAGACTGTCGTCACCAGTATTATCACTGTCATTGTTCAACGCCGGAGACTGCCCTATGGCGTCATAGCCGCTATCCGGATTAGTGACGCTTTGCTTGACGCCTTCCCCATTGTATCCGTCGCCATCATCGCCGATAATCGCGGCATCCCCAAAGAAAGTAGCGTCGCCGTCTCCAGTGTCCAGGTCGGTGCGCGAACCGTCCGGATTCACAAAGTCCTGACCGACCCCGGCATCAGCACCTGTCAGTGGCGCATCACCACGGAAGTCTGCATTGATACTTTCACCGGTATTGGCTAGTTCGGTAACGTCACCTGGATTGGTCCAAGCCTGATCTTCGAACTGATCGGGTGCAACGCCCTCGCGCACCTCGTTGTCCACATCAAGGCCGCTGAACTCACCGATGAACTGAAGCTTAAGCGGTGTCACATCGCTGATTGAAATAGTATTGCTGTTATTGGGTTCTATCTTCAACCCGTCCGCAGTTAGGGAGACTGAAGCAATAGAAGTGAAAGGGTCTATAGCGCGCTGAACCATATTCACCCAATCTGACAGCCTTATGCCGCCGGAATCGGAGTCAAGCGAAAGGGGATCAACTTCTAGGGTCAATGTCCGTGACTCACCATTTACGACAATCGTGATGTCATAGTTGCCGTCAGCCAACCGATAGGCGCCGGCGCCACGCTGACCTTGTACAACAAAACCAGCAAGCTCAGTGATTAATATAGTATTGCTGGAATCACCTGGATAATCAGCAATCGCGTACTCACTATACAGATAGGCTGCATCTTCACCCTCAATAACACCATTCTGCACAGAACCAATCACAAAATCGTAATCCGCCCCGTTGGCCGACTCGTTTGAGGTGGGATCATTGAAGACCAGCACACCTTCATCACGCCCCGTCTGGGCGTTGGTACTACCGGGCTGTGCCGTCTTGTCATAGATCGCCAGATCTTCATTGATGGTCTTGAAGACGATTTCACCAGGCGCGACCAACTCAGCGCCCACAGCGGCACTTAGCGGCCCCTCAGGGGTTTGAACCGAGACCACAATGTCTGAAATATTGCCCAAGGTGTCTTCGCCAACTTCACTGGCAATCAGACGCAGGGTATTACCTTGACCAGCCGCTTCGGACTCTACAAACTCTCCTGTAGTGGGATTAACAAAGCCTTGCAAGACGTCACCCAGAGCAGTGTCGGGCGCGATGTGATCGTCAACAATCACTGCTTTAAGGGCCGTTATAATTGCCTCTGAACGGGTATCACCAAGGCCAGTCGCATTAACAAAGTCAACGCCGCCATCCTGAAAGGGAGTCTCATCCCAAATCGTCAGGCTGGAGGTGACACCATCAATTGTCACACTAACCACTGTCCCTTTCGGCGTCGTGCTCGCACTGTCAAACTGCGAGTTCGAGAAGAGCAGATCAACGACCTGTACAGTGCTTGCGTCTTCGTCAATGACCTCAACCGCAAAGTCATCCGCACTGACCTGCATCTGATCAGGCCCCGTAGCGGCTCCGGTCAGCGTAATCACATCGCCATCCAGTTCTACCTTATCGACGCTCTGTGCAACCATTTCACGAGGCTCAGCCAGGGTGGTGAACTGAATACCACCTGCATTGACCTCAACAGTCACCCCTGGGCCTGAAGCCAGACTGGTAATCAACAGACCTTCGTCCGTTAAGTCGACACTTGCAACCACAGACAATGGACTCAGCTCTTTATTAGCAGCAAGGAGATTCTGAATATAGTCCGCTACCGTAGCGCCGGACCTTGCATCAAAATTACCGGAATAAATTTCACCATTCACTGTTACGCCATAAGTGTATGGCGCAGGCTCCAATGCATCATCCAAACGCACACCGGCAAACTCGGTCAGCAACGCGGAAGCAGGCGCTTCAGGTGCTGCTTCAATGCCATCAGCACCAAAAACCGACTGTTGGTTACTGGTTCCCGTCCCTGCGCCGACATCGGTAAACAGCGACGCCTGTATAAAGCCAATTTGCGCACTTTCACCCTCAGCGATAGAAGTCGCCACCAACACATCCGTAGCGTTTTCTGCTGCCGAGAAGGTCACCAGGCCAGCAAACGGGCTTTCCGTCGCATTAAGGGCGGCTGCAAGGCCAGTCAAGTCAGAGACACCCGACAGTGACCCGGTAGCCTGAACACTCAGGCCAGACCCTACCTGCAAACGAATATCGTAGTTGCTGAAACTCGTCGGCGCATCGCCATTGATATAGGCAAAGTTGATTTCCATGACAGCGGCTTCAGCTGCCACCTCAGTGATCGCGGGGCTTCCCGCTGCGCTCAACGCATTGCTGCTGAATTCGGTCGCTTTGAATTCATCCGTCTGCAACCGCAGGGTCAGATCACCACTGATCTCGGCCCCGGATACGGGAACAATGACAACCACACCATCGACAATACTGGCGCTGTCAATCTGATCCAGGCTGCCAAGGTACGCCAGGAAGTCACCCAA
>JACUTX010000412.1 GCA_014859615.1 Desulfuromonadales bacterium
ATGAGGTCAAACTTTTCAGCGTTCTGTATATTCACTATTGAATATGAATAATTTGTAACTAATTGAATGTAGGTTGTTTTTCTTGTGTCGACCTGTTAATTTGTTCAGGTTTTAATCTGATATTCTGCAGGGTGGACGAGATGCATTTTTTTAGTGCACGACAGTATCGAATCTTTTCAACGGCGACTGCGGTTGTTTTGCTCTGCTCGCTCATTTTTTTATCTCTTTGCGTTCCCTGCGTTGCGGAAATACTCTCTGAAGAGTCGGAAGACAATACGGCTGATGTTCCTGTCCTTGAGACGGTTGTAGTGACCGGGTCTGCAAAAGACGATGTCTCCGGTAAAACGGTATATTCTGAAGAGATGCTTTCAGTCTTTCCTGCCGGTGATGGAAATATCGAAGATCTTCTTAAATTTATGCCTGGTGTTCAAGCTTCGGATAGTTCGAATCCTTCATTTCGGGGAGGGGAGATTATTTCGCCACTTCTCTCTATCTCCGGCGGGAAACCGTACCAGAACTATTTTCAGATCGATGGGATGGGGAACAACAGTCTGATCGATCCGATTGAGGATAACCCAAGTAAAATTGATCGTCTGCCGGGCTATCCGGAAGCGATTTTCCTTAACAGCCACCTGGTAAAAGAAATAACCGTCTATGACAACAATATCCCGGTCCGTTTCGGTGGCTTCACCGGTGGGGTTGTTGATGTCAAAACAATTGACCCCGCTTCAGTAGCCGGGGGGGGGGTACGCTATAATACGACCCGGGATAACTGGACACGATTTCATGTCGACCCCTCAGATCAATCGGATTTTGACCAGTCGTCGACCTATTTCAGGCAGCCGCAATTTACAAAGCATGAAGGTGGTTTCGATCTCTCTTTGCCGATTACCCCTTCTAGCGGTCTTTTGCTCTCTTACCAGTTTGTCTATTCCGAGATCCCTCTCGTTTTTTTCGACACAAAACGGAATCAGGAGCGGTTCAACCAGAATTTTTTGCTGAAATTTGTTTCAAAGCCAAACGCGACCGATAAAATTACGCTACAGGCCATTCATTCTCCTTACAGGGCGCGTTATTTCATCAAAGACACATTGAATAGCGATTTTACCTTGAA
>JACUTX010000154.1 GCA_014859615.1 Desulfuromonadales bacterium
GATATGGCGACAGGATTTCTTGTGATTTACGCTAATGTCGGACAGCCTCCTAGGTTCCAAGGGCGATAACTTACCACTCGTTGCCCCCTATGGAATCTGCGCCGATGGCACCGGCAAGGTCTGGGTTGCCGATCCCGGTGGCGGTGCCGTTCATGTTTATGATCTGGCTCGAAAAAAGATCGACTATATTGTTCAGGCGGGAGATGCGATGCTGGTTGCTCCGATCGGCCTGGCACTCGATCTTGAACAGAATCGGTTGTATGTTTCCGATGGTGTTCTGAATCAAATATTTATCTTTGATCTGGATGGGGAGTTTGTCGGGAGAGTCGATTACAGGCCAGGATTCGGGCGTCCTGCCGGTCTGGCCGTCGGTTCGTCCGGCGATCTTTATGTTGTCGACGTTCTCTCGGGTAAGGTTGAGCAGTTTTCTTCGGCTGGTCAGCATCTTCGCTCTATAGAAAGCGCCGCCTCTGAAAATGGTCTTTTTAACCGGCCAACCAATGTTGCTGTCGACCCTGACGGAAATCTCTACGTTTCCGATTCTCTGAATTTTCGTGTCGTAGTCCAGTCTGCGACGGGTGAGCTGATTAAAGTCATCGGATCTGTTGGCGATTCTCCCGGAAGTCTGGCTCGTCCCCGCGGTGTCGCGCTCGACTCCGACCGGCATATTTATATTGTCGATGCGGCATTTGACACGGTGCAGATCTTTGATTTGGCGGGACAACTGCTCCTTTATTTCGGAAAGCCCGGAAAATCAGGAGGAGAGTTCTGTCTCCCCGCCGGAATATTTATCGATCAAAGTGACCGGATCTATGTTGCAGAGTCGTGCAACGGGCGGTTTCAGATCTTTGAATACCTTGACATTGTGACACCGTAAGCACGATCGCTGGCGGGTCAGCTCTGTTTGGTGTTTTTTTTGCATGAGAATAGTGATTGATTTTATTCATCTTGTGTCCCGTGTTGCGGCAGAGGTTATATTTATGAGTAGATTGCATCGATTGCAACCAGGGAAATCATCATTAGCGGTAGCAATTGCCCTGCTGAGCGTTGTGCTGTTTAGCGGATCGTCGGCTCTGGCCAAGCAGAACCTCAATGCCGGTACTCCCCCCGGTAATAATAACCATCCTCATAACATGTCAAGTATCGGTTCAAGTAGCGTTAAAGCGTTGGTTGGCGAGACGGACCAGATCTGTATCTTCTGCCACACCCCGCATAACGCTTCATCCCGAGGACCGTTATGGAATCGTCCTGATATTAGTTCGCCGCTCGGCGGCGGCAGTTTTCCGCTGTATGGTCGACTGAATGAAATTATTATCGACGATATAGCAGAGGCCAAGTATGGTGGCGCGAATGAATATCCGAACGGTGCGACCCGGCTCTGCCTCTCCTGTCACGATGGTGTGACGGCTGTCGGGGCGGTCATCTCTGCCTGGGGTGGTCCGATCGCTGATATCGGTCCGATGAAAACGATGATCATCGACCTGTCGACGTCGCATCCGGTCTCATTTACTTATGATTCAGCTGTTCTTCTCCCGGCTCTGAACGCAAAAACGGGTGTGACTGCAAACCAGTATCAACTCCCGGCGGCCGGTATTCTGGATGATCTGTCGCGGATGCAGTGTACCGCCTGTCACGATCCGCATACCGATACGAACGATGGAACGTATACCTTGCCGATGTGGCGTCACTACACCAATAGTGAAAATGCTGATTATGAAGCGACCTGCGGCGAGTGCCATATTGGTGGTTCGACCAGTGGGGGATTATTACCGTTACGACCGGCAGGTGGGATACATCCGCTCCCCACGATCCCTTGATGATTATGACTTTTATGGAGGTCATCTTGACCCGTTATGTTCCTCTTTCTCTTTTTATTGCGCTGATTCTGGCCTTGGGCGCATTTGTGTTGCCAGCCCAAATTAGCGCAGAGTCGCTGTTACAAGGCGCCCACGCCGTCACCAGCAGTATGCCGAAGTCTTGCCGCGCCTGCCATCGCGGTATGCGGATGGCGATTGCCGGTGAAGAGAAGGTCTGTTTCTCCTGTCACGGTGACGCTGCCGAGCGGAGCATGATGCAGAGTCGCGGTTATCTGGTCGGTAGCGTTGAGCTTGCAGATATCAAGACGGTTTTGAACAAGCCGTATAATCATCCGGTTCTTGCTGTCGCAAATGTTCATCGCCAGAATGAGACTTTACCCGAAGATCAGCTCAAAGCGCCGCGTCATGCTGAATGTGTCGACTGCCACAACCCGCATGTTGTTTCGAAAGAGAACCCGTTTGCCGGGATTCCCGGTCGTCGCGTTGTGAATGCGATTGTTGATATCGAATTCGAGTATGAGCTCTGTTATAAATGTCATGCCGATAGTGCGAATCTCCCCGGCGATTCGACCAATAAACATGCGGAGTTCAAGGTCACGAACCCTTCCTATCATCCGGTTGAGGGGGAGGGGGCCAAGGCGTACGTTATCAGTCTGAAGGACCCCTACAAGGCGCGTGCCGAGCGCCCGGGGGATGTTTCGATTCTGACCTGCGGCAGTTGTCATGGTAATGATGATCACAACGGCCCGAAGGGGCCGCATGGGTCGAATTACGAGGGGCTGTTGACAGAGAACTATGTGACCGCTGACGGTTACTCCGAGAGTGCGTTTGTTTATGCCCTCTGTTACAAGTGTCATGAACGATCGAGTATTCTCGGGAACGAAAGCTTTCCGGAGCACGCCCGGCATATCATCGGCCAGACATCGCCCGGTGGCGGAACCTCCTGTTATTCGTGTCATGATGCGCACGGCAGCTCAAAATATACGTCCCTGATCCGTTTTAACGAAGATGTCGTCGAACCGTCCCGGGATGGAAGGCTCGAATATAAGCAGACCGTCGGTGTTGCTCTCAGCGGCTCCTGTACTCTGATCTGTCATGGTGTTGAGCACGTCGAACGCTCTTACTGAGCCGGCGCTGTAACTCTTTTGGCCGGGGCTTTCCCCGGCCTTTTTTTTGTTCTATTGGATTTCATTTTTCCCCCTGTTTATGCTAGGTTAACACCTTATGCCACTCTATACCTGTAAGATAGGAACCGCCGACGGACGAATCGTCGAAAAGGAGTTCGAAGCGGTCAATAAAACGGCTCTAAGAGCCGGACTCGAAGAGCAGGGCTTTCGTGTCTTCACTCTTCGTCTGCGTCTTTTTAAGGCTTTTTTCGGCCAGCGCAATCGTGCGGGCCGCTTTACCGGTCGGCGCTTTTTATCGTTCAATCAGGAGCTGGTGGTGCTGCTGAAATCCGGGCTGCCGATTCTTCAGGTTCTGGATACTGTGACCGAACGACTCGAAGCGGGTCGATTGCTCGACGTGATGCGTGAAATTCAGGACGATATCAGAGGGGGGGCCGTTCTCTCCGAAGCGTTTGGCAAGTTCCCGCGCTTTTTCCCCCCGCTCTATATTGCCTCCTTTCGTGCCGGTGAACAGACCGGTGAACTCCCGGTTACTCTGGGGCGTTTCATTGCGTACCAACAGCGAGCGGAGAAGTTGAAGGCGAAGATCAGAAGCGCTTCTTTCTATCCGATTATTCTCTCCTGCTTTGTTGTGGTGGTTGTTCTGTTTCTGATGCTCTGGGTGGTGCCGACTTTTACCCAGATTTATGCTGATTCGAATGTTGAATTACCGCTGGCGACCAGAATCATTATTCATATCGCCGATTTTATGACCGAAGGTTTACCGCTCTTTATCCTGGCTGCTGTCGGCGTTTTTTTTGCGCTTCGCTCGGCGCTGAGGACGACTAGAGGGCGACTGCTGCGGGATCGCTTGAAGTTGAAACTCCCCTTTTTCGGGAGACTCTTTCTCGATTATGCAATTTCCAGCTTCTGTCGAACCCTCGGAACCACACTGCTGAGCGGGATGCCGATTGTTTCGTCGCTGCAGATGTCAAGAGGGACTCTCGATAACACCCTGTTTGAAGCGAGAATGAGTCTGGTGATCAAGCGGGTTCAGGAAGGGGTGTCGCTTTCGAACGCTCTGGAACAGACTACTTTTTTCCCGGGCCTGGCGTTGCGGATGATCGGTGTCGGGGAGACCAGCAGCTCTCTCTCCGAGATGCTGGCCGATGTTGCTGATTATTACGAAGATGAAGTCGAACGACGTCTCGATCGATTATCGACTCTGATTGAACCGCTCTTGATGCTCGGTATGGGGTTGCTGGTCGGTGCGATCGTCGTTGCAATGTATCTGCCGATATTTCAAATGGGTGCGACGGTACATTGACGGGAGTTTTGAGCTGGTGAACTTTACGCGAAAAAAACTTGGTGAGCAGTTGATTTCCCGCGGGACAATGACCCCGGCCGAAGTAGAGCTGGTGCTGCAAAAAATGGAGTTTTCCGGTGCGCGCTTCGGTGAGACGGCGATTCAGGAGGGGCTTATCAACGCCACCGTTCTGGCCCAGTCTCTCGCCGAGCAGCTGCGTCTTTCCTTTATCGATCTCGACACCTGCGAGTTGAGTGGCGATCTTATCGCTTCTATTCCGTCATCACTTTTTCTCCAGTATCATTTTATCCCGATCCGGCGTGATGAACTGCACCTTGTTGTTGCTGTTGCTGACCCGACCGACGTGGCCGCGCTCGACGAACTTGAGCTTTTGCTCGATTGTACATTACAGGTCGAAGTCGCTTCGGCCGAAAAGATTAAAAAATTTATTGAACGCGGTGATCTCGGATCCAAAAAAGTGCTGCGGGAAGTTTCGGAAGATTTTAAACTGCAGCTGGTTAAAGAGACAGATAAAGGCGAAGAGGTGCTGTCGATTGAAAAACTGACCGCTGATACCAGCCCTATTATCCGTCTGATCGATTCGACTCTTTATGATGCCTTAAACAAACGGGCCAGCGATATTCATATTGAGACCAATGCTGATGGCGTTATCATCAAATATCGCGTCGATGGCGTCCTGTTTAAGGCGACCGATCAGTTGGATGGCCGGTTTCAGGGGCCGATCATCTCCCGGATCAAGGTTATGAGTGAACTCGATATCTCCGAGCGACGGATTCCGCAGGATGGGCGCTTTAAGGTTCGCCTGAATGGAAAGTCGATCGATTTTCGGGTTTCGATCATGCCGTCTATTTTTGGCGAGGACGCGGTGATTCGAATTCTCGATAAGGAGTCGATTGCCGATGACCTGCAAGGTTTGACCCTGGAGTCTCTCGGTTTTCCGGCGCATGAGCTGATCCGGTTCAGACGGATGGTTCGTGAGCCGTACGGAATGGTGCTGGTGACAGGCCCGACCGGGAGTGGTAAAACCACTACTCTTTATGCCGCGTTGTCCGAAATCAATTCGGATGACGAGAAGATTATTACAATCGAGGATCCGGTCGAATATCAGGTCCGGGGGGTCGTGCAGATTCCGGTCAATGAAAAAAAAGGGTTAACTTTTGCACGCGGCTTACGGTCGATCCTGCGTCACGACCCGGACAAGATCATGGTCGGTGAAATTCGTGACCCTGAAACCGCGCAGATAGCGGTACAGTCTGCACTGACCGGGCATCTGGTCTTTACCACCGTGCATGCGAATAATGTTTTTGATGTTCTCGGGCGTTTTTTGCATATGGGAATCGATGCCTATAATTTTGTATCGTGTCTCAATTGCGTTGCGGCCCAGCGCCTGGTACGGCGCATCTGCTCACACTGCAAGCAGCCGATCCGTTATGATCGTCAGACGCTTGAGGAGTCCGGACTCTCTTTTGAAACTTACGGGGAGATTGAGTTTAAAACGGGGGTCGGGTGCGAAGAGTGCCACGGCACCGGTTTTCATGGTCGGAGCGCAATTATGGAATTGCTCGATATGAATGATGAATTGCGTGAATTGATCGTCGCCAAGGCACCGGTCTCGCAATTGAAACTCGCCGCCAGACGATCGGGGACACTCTTTTTGCGTGACGCCGCGATCGAGAAGATGGTTCAGGGGCTGACAACTCTCCCCGAAATTAATCGTGTCACTTTTATTGAGCAAGGGACGGCATGATCTACAGAACTTATCTCGGTCTCGATCTGCAAGCAAACCGGATGCGTGCTGTGTCGATGAAGCGACACGGCATCTCTTTAAACCTGGTCGATGGACGGATGATCGGGCTGGAGCCAGGTGTCTTGTCCCCTTCTTTT
>JACUTX010000413.1 GCA_014859615.1 Desulfuromonadales bacterium
GTTGCAGCCGCTCCAGTATCTGTCGCAGTACGGTCATCGCCTGACCGGATTTTCCTCTCCGGCAGAGAATGACAATGTCGTTGGCGTACCTGACGATGCGGGCACCCAGCCGTTGTTGCAGGTTATTCCGCTCCCAGATCCTGTCCAGTATGTGCAGGTAGAGATTGGATAACAGCGGCGAGATGACTCCGCCTTGCGGTGTCCCTTTGCAGTTGCCCTTACCACCGCCGATGTTCCGCTTCGTTCCATCCCTATCAAACAGCCATTGTTTCTCGCCGTGGCTGTTGGTGCTCATCGCGAAAAACGCCGAACACATACCGACACAGTTGAAGTAGTGTCGCTTCAGCCAGGCATCGGTTTTGTTGCTGTAACGATGACGCATCCATTTCCGCAGATAATGATAAACGCAGTCATCTACCCATCCAAAAACTTTTTTCGCCACCACCTGCCGAGAGCTCTGCGCCCAGCCCCTCAGGTTGCTGTTGTGCCTGCGGATAAAGATATCGGTCGGCAGCGCAACGCAGCTTTTGATGAATACCTTGAGTTTGCTCAGGAAGTTCCGCACCTTTTGCGGTGCGGACAACTATAATTTAGCTGTGTTGCCCCCCCGGCTCAGACCTTTTCCAGTCCCGAATCCGGAGCTGAACCGTCTCTCTTTCTTTCCAGCGGTTAAGACCGGGGGTGACGAGAAAATCGACCAGGCCGGTCAACTCATCCTGGCGATCAGCCATGCCGAAGGCGATGCAGGGGAGAGAATACCCCCCTTGTCGGACCGTGAAGCGCAGATGCTTCTCACTGAGCAACTCGACCCCCAGTACCCGACTTTCACGCAGGCAGAAGATCGGCCCCGGATTCCCCATCCCGAAAGGGGCAAGGCGCTCCAGCTCCCGAATCAGCTTTTCATCAATCTCTTCGAGCAAAAGTTCGCCATCAAATTCGATTTTCGGCATAATCTGCTCAGGTTGCTCAGCGACAACCGTCTCTTCAAAACGCTGACGAAACAGGTCTAAATCAGACTCTTTAATTGACATCCCGGCCGCAGCGGCATGACCGCCAAAGCCGAGCAGCAGATCGGCGCACT
>JACUTX010000414.1 GCA_014859615.1 Desulfuromonadales bacterium
CTGATCGAGCAATTATCCCGTTGTGCCGTCGATTATCACTGCTTTGCCGCCAAGAATCTCTTCTTTGGGCGCTGGGAGGCGCCGCTGCCGACCTCGCCGACCTGTAACTCGCGTTGCCTCGGCTGCATCTCCAAACAGGAATCAGACTGTTGCCCGGCCAGCCAGGATCGGCTCACCTTCGTGCCGACGGTCGAAGAGATCTGTGAAGTTGCGGTGCCGCATCTGAAAACGGCAGCGAATGCCATCGTCTCTTACGGTCAAGGGTGCGAGGGGGATCCGATCCTCCAGGCGGATACCATCTGCAAGGCGGTCCGTGTGATGCGGGAGCAGACGAAGCGCGGGACAATCAATTTCAACAGCAACGCATCGATTCCGGACGCGATTGACCGTCTGACTGAGTCTGGTATCGATTCGATCCGGATCTCGCTCAATTCTGTTCGGGAAGAGGTTTACAACGCTTACTATCGACCGCAGGGGTACACCTTTGCCGATGTGATCGAATCGATCCATCGTGCCAAACGCAACGGTCTGTATACCATGCTCAACTATCTGGTCTTCCCCGGCGTCACCGATCAGCGCGAAGAGATTGAGGCGTTGGTTGAGCTGGTTGAGTCAGCCGGGATCGATATGATTCAGATGCGCAACTTGAGTCTTGATCCGGTTATGTACTGGGATGCGATGCAGCAGAAAGGTGAAGGGATCGGTCTGAAGGCGATGCTCGATGAATTAAAACAGCGGATACCGCGCTTGCAGTTTGGCTATTTTAACCGGACAAAAGAGAGCTTCTTCCCGCCGGGTTATGCGACCGACTGGCCGATTGTCTGATGATCTGAATACCGTTGAAATACAAAAGATCAGGAATCTGCATTGATCATACCCCTCCTGACTCAGGCCTCTCTTTTTGTGAAGCTGCCGGATCAATCAGGCCGGTTTTTCGAGGCTGAAATTTTTTATTTTACTGTAGAGAGTGCCACGGGCGATACCGAGAGCTTCGGCGGCTTGTGAGAGATTCCACTGTTTCTCTTCGAGAACCTGACGGATGACGGCGGCTTCAATCTCAGGGAGAGAGCTGGAGTG
>JACUTX010000155.1 GCA_014859615.1 Desulfuromonadales bacterium
TCAGAGCCCCGGACAACGCCCCCTGAGCCTGCTGAAAATTCTGCATCGCGGCTGGATCGGCGAGATCACCGGAGCTGATCTGGGTCTTACCGACACTGGCGCGCGCCTCGGTGACCGCAAGCAATGTCTCCTGCTCATGCGCGGCATAAGCCTTGACCGTTTCGACCAGATTAGGGATCAGGTCGGCCCGGCGCTGATAGGTCGCCTCAACATCAGCCCAGGCGGCAAACACCCCTTCTTCATTCTTCTGAATCTGGTTGTAGCCGCAACCGGTCAGAACAGGGAGGGTGACAAGCAGGGCGAGCGACAACAGAATAAGGCGTTTCAGCATGAGATGGACTCCTTTTACTTTTACGTTACGACGACTCAGGCGAAGGTGATTATATCATATTCTAAAACAAAAACGTTTGGGCTCTACCCTTTAGCAAAACTGACCGAAACATCCTGACGATGCGCCGGGTCGATTTTCCAGAGTCGGCGGCTGTTAAAATTAAACGGTTTGGCAACCAGCATATCGGGGAACTGCTCAATCCTGATATTATAGAGATTGACCGTATCGTTGTAGAGCTCACGCCGATCGGCGATCTGATCTTCAATTTCGGTAATCCGCGCGCCGAGCTGCCGGAACGATTTGTCAGCCTTCAGATCAGGATAGCGCTCGACCACCATAAACAGCGAACGCAGGGTGTCGGTCAAGGCATTCTGTGCCTGCAATTTCTGACCTTCGCTCCCGGCGCCGCCGACCATCTGCCGTGCCTTGATCACCGCCTCAAGGGTCTGCCGTTCATGCTGCATATACCCCTCGCAGACCTTGATCAGCTTCGGCAGCTCATCGAAGCGCTGCTTGAGCAGAACATCGATATTACTCCAATCCTTATCGATACTGTTTTTGAGATGAACCAGACCGTTATAAACAGCGATCACATAAAAAATTGTGACCAGAACCGCAAACAGAAAAACGCCGAGCAGAATCCAGATAGCCATCATAACTGACCTCCTTATTTACCTGAGCAAAGAAAAATAGTTAAGTGCGGCAACCAGCCCCCAGAGGGAGAAAAACATGGATCCGACCATTAAAATGCCGCTCCAGACGAGGTATTTGCGGGTCAAATGTGTTTCAGAACGTGTTGCGGCAATCACAAACGGTCGATTGCGATGCGGGGAACGGCCGACAATAATGGCATCTTCCTGGCGTGCCGCTCTCTCTTTGTGGGCAAGGCTCGCACGCAGAACCTGATCTTCCACATCTTCACGCGCCGTCTGCCACTCCTCAGCACTGATGCGGCCGTCACCATCGGCATCATAGGCATGGAATGCGACCCGATCGAGCTTGAGTTCACGCAGCTTTTCGATCTTGCGCTCTTGCAGTGATGGCCCTTCGATCTTTCGGATCGAAGCCGTCCCAAGGACATAAAGCGAGGTCCCTTCGGCAATCGTCTCCTCGACCCATTTTTCGTTGTTGTTCGATTCACCCCGAAGTCCGAACAACATATTCGCCTGGCCAGCCGCACCGTTCTGACTCACCCCGCCGGAGATTGAAGCGCCGCGCGGATCGACAGTGACCCGACCGGTGCTGTCCTCAAGCAGAAACGGCACGTGACCGCTGTTGGTATCGCTGGTCTGGCGCCAATTGTTTCGGCTGTCGCGCCGGTAACGACGGACCCGATAGTAGACGCAGGGGGATTGCGTCATCGGTGCCACCAGCGCATATTGACGACTGGCGCGGCCATAAATCTCGACCATCCCCATCGCCAGGGAGCGAATCCGGCTGGTCGGCGTGTTCTCGATCCGCCGCTTGAGTAAAAAAAGATTAAATCCGCCGAAAAAACAGCCGATACCGAGCAGGCCCGGCAGCACTCCGGACTGAAAACCGACACTGAACCATCGTCCCATAGCCGAGCCGCTTTCGACCACTAAAAAAAACAGAACAATCAGAACCCCCGCACCATAATTCAGAATTGGCCGCCAGGAGAACGTCTCTTTAACCGGGTAAGGCGGGAGTGGCAGTCCGGAATCGACATCGGGTGAATCATCACTCTTAAGATCCGCTTCGTCGCTGATCTCCTCGTCGATAGCGGCGGCAACCTCTTTAACGCCGGGGAGCTGCGTCGCACCGCCGGCGGCCAGATCAGGACGACCGAGCAGAATCCCGGCGGCCACGCCCCCCGGGGTTAACCCCTCGATCGCAGGCTCAGGTTGTGGTCGGGGCCCCTGCTCGGCCAAATCGGTCATCAGCCAGCCGAACTGGACCAGGCTGCGCAAGGTGTTCGCCTCCCAGTCATTCCCTTCCTGGGGGGATTGGATTTTACACCCCGGCAAAGAGGAGAGCCCAAAACGGGTATGCAGACTGAAATCGTTTGACCACTCTTCAACCAGATCAACCAGCGCCGACAGATTCCCCTTGGAGCTGATTCCGACTCGCTTTCCGAGGCCGGTCGGATCAAACTTCGCGGGGAGGGCTCGCACAGCCGCAACCGGACCCCCTTTAGGGCCGAGGATGTAAAGATCAAAAACCGGACTGTGCATAAAGATAATTCGACGAATCTCTGCTTCATCCAGACCGGCGGAGACGGTTGTCCCCCGATAGAACGAATGCGCCAAAAGCCGTTTACTGACTTTATCGTTGAGCGCGCCGGAGATGTCGGCAAGGATGCCGATCACCTTCATCCCCGGTTCGATCCTGACCTCACGCTTCTGTGTCGTCAGAATCAGCGCATCCGCAGTTATTTCCAGACTGCGCAGTCGCTCCGGTGCGAAGCGTGGTCGGGTCGGGGCAACATTAAAAACCTTGAGGGCGACCCCCCCAAGGAGATCCGCAATCTTCTCCGTCTGTTCCTTAACCCCCTGGCCAATCATGGCCAGACCGTTGCCGAGCAGCTTCTGACGGGTCGTAAACGGATCAAGACCATACTGCGTCGAAAGCTGCAGCAGACACGCCTGCTGCGGCGCGGTCAAAACAGGCACCTGCTCAACAATCAGCATCTGCTTTACAGTCAGTTCAGACATACCCCTCTACCCTTGAAATCATCGCATTTTAACCGAAAAATGATTGCAGAAACAACTAAAGAGCGCCTTGTCTGTTGACAACGCATTTCCACACTGAGCCAAGACAAGACCCAAAAACCGCATTTTACCCCTTTTGTCCTTGCTGAAACTGTTGCTCAGCCCGGTAGGAAGAGCGGACCAGAGGACCAGATTCGACATGTCTGAAGCCGAGGGCAAGAGCTTTCTGTCGCCAGAGTTCAAACTCTTCCGGTGGCAGATACCGCTTGACCGGGAGATGCCGGCGGGTCGGTTGCAGATATTGACCGAGAGTCAGCAACCGACATCCGGCAGTGATGAGATCTTCCAGAACAACAGCAACCTCGTCCTGCTCTTCTCCCATACCGAGCATCAGCCCCGATTTGGTCTGAATCGCAGGTGCAAGCCGGGCAGCGGCGGCAAGAAGACGCAAAGAACGCCGATAATCGGCCCCCTGACGAGCCAGAGTATAGAGCCGCGGAACCGTCTCGATATTGTGGCCGAGGATATCCGGAGCGGAAGCAAGAATCGTCTGCAGTGCCGCGAGATCACCCTGGAGATCAGGGATCAGGAGCTCAACCGTACAAGCAGGAGAACGGATGCGCAGAGCAGCGACCAGTGCGGCGAAACAGGCGGCGCCGCCGTCGGGAAGATCATCGCGGGTCACCGATGTGAAGACCGCATGTCGCAGCTTCAAGTCCGCAACCGCGGCTGCCACTTTATCCACCTCGGTCGGATCGATCGGCCGGGGCTGATCATGCAGGACATTGCAGAAAGCGCAATTGCGGCTACAGCGATCCCCGAGGATCATGAAGGTGGCGGTACCACTCCCCCAGCATTCGGCCTGGTTCGGACAGGCCGCGCTGCGGCAGACGGTATGAAGCCCCTTCTCGCGGTGATAGCTGTCAATAAGCCGGTACCGCTCCCCCCCCGGCATTTTCACCTTCAGCCAATCCGGCTTGCGCACTCCAGACTTTTTCATATTTTCCTATCTCTTGAGCCTTTTGCAAAGATGATTGTCACCCCCGAATACTAACATCAAAGGATTCAGCATTTTCAAATTTTTTAGAACTCGATTCCAAGCCTGTAGATCGCTTCGGGGATGACTGTATTTTCGCATGATCTCCAGATGATGCTGAATCGTTATTTTTTTCACCCAAATAACGACAAAGGCGGGCCGGTTTAATCACCGGCCCGCCTTTACATCAAATAGGACAACGCGCTATCAGACCATTTCGAAATTGCTCTGGTCAGCGCCGCAGAGCGGACAGACCCAATCTTCCGGCAGATCATCAAAGGCTGTCCCCGGCTCGATGCCGTTATCGGGGTCGCCGAGCTCCGGGTCGTAAATGTAATCACAGATGACACAACGATACTTATCCATGGAATCCTCCTGAAAATTATGAGTAGACTGCGTGTGTGAGAAGCAATACTTTAAACGATTTTTTCATTTTGGCAATCATCCTGGTACGTTTTCTACCGGCAGATCGATCTTCAATCGACCATGGAGAGCAGAATTCGCACCGTCTCCTCAATGCCGTCGGCCGCTTCGCTGATCCGTCCGGCCAGCATATAAGCCGGTGACGTGACAATCTTGTGTTCACGATCGATGACCGCCTCCCTGACCGGGCAGACGATATGCGTCGCCCCCATGCTCTGCACCGCTGCGGCGGTGCCGGTGTCGGACCCGATCGTCAGACTCGGGGCATACTCCATACCGAGAACCTTGGCCAAAAGAGCCGGAGCAATACAGACAGCGCCGAGCGGTTTGCCCGCCTTAACCGTCTCGTTCAGAAGACGTGCAACCTCCGGATTCACAGCACAGTCCGCACCTTTCACAGCAAAATCGCAGAGATTTTTGGCAGCACCGAACCCGCCCGGCAGAAGCAGGGCGTCGTAATCAGCGACTGTCACCTCCTTGATATCGACAATCTTGCCGCGAGCAATCCGGGCCGACTCGACCAGAACATTACGCGTTTCACCTTCGGCTACCGCCCCGGTCAGATGATTCACAACGTGCATCTGATCAATATCTGGCGCCATACAGACCGCCTCTGCACCGGCACGATCCAGAGCGAGCAGAGTGATCACCGCCTCATGAATTTCACTCCCGTCATAAACACCACACCCCGAAAGAATCACACCAACTTTCGCCATTGTCTGACCTCCTTCTTTTGGTTTCGATTTTTAGGCTGATTAACGATGACATCACGGTTTGGAAAAGACCACGGCAACCGCCCGGGGGCGTTGCTGGCTGACTGCTACATATCCGTGCCGTTCACTCGAATCGTAACAGACCGAATCGCCGGGACGCATCCGCATAATCTGCTCGCCATAATGAAAAACCAGCTCCCCCTCCAGCAGAAACAGAAATTCTTCCCCTTCATGACTGACGAGCAGATCGTCACTCATTTCGCGTTGCTCAAATTCAACCATGAACGGTTCAAAATGACTCCCTTTTTTACCGTAAGCGAGGGAGTTGTAGAGATAAGGCGAGAGATCAAAACCGGTACTGTTGCGTGGCGCGCGTTTACGCGTTTCACCAGCGCGAACAAAAATACAGTTACGAGCCCCTTCTTCCTGAAAAAAATGGTGCAGACCGACATCAAACGCCTTGGCGATCCGCAACAGCGTCGCCAGCGGTGGAATCACCTGTTCATTTTCGATCTGCGACAAAAGCGGCTTGGAGAGTCCGGTACGATCGGCCAACGCCTGCAACGTCATCCGTTTATCCTGGCGCAGTCTCCTGATCTTCATCCCGATCTGCAGCTCTTTAACTTCCGCTCTGGCATTCTCCATCGGTAGCCGACTCCTTATTTTTATTAATTTTTTTACCCCGAGCCCTGTCACAAGTCAACTGTTACCAGCAGTAAAGATTCGACATAATAAAGGTGCGGCTCTGCATAAGAGCAAAATCCTAACATTGGCTCTCTGAATTATTTTGACCTCAGAGAGATTCCCTCTTATCATGACC
>JACUTX010000156.1 GCA_014859615.1 Desulfuromonadales bacterium
GAGAAGACTCTCTCCCGCGACGTTGCCGCTGATATTTACAAAGATCAACCTGCTCCCCCACACGACAATTACGACCAGACATAAAGCCTTAACCCACACATATAAAACATTGTCAGCATCAGGAACTGCGAAAAGCAGTTCTCGCAGACCCCCTCCCTGCACTGCACCCTCTCCTGCGACATCCTGACAAGGTAACTGCGTATCAGCAACGGAAACAGAACGATGATTGATTTTCGCAAAGATCACTCCGCAATTGGAACAATCGGTGAACCCTGGCCTGTTTTTACATCCACATTTGGGGCAAATCATTATCGAAACTCTCTAAATCACAATCTCACCTAGAACTGCGACCGTTTGATCTGTAACAGTCGCAAATAGTCACCGAAGATCTGTCTGATCTGACTATTGTCGAAACCGAGCTGATTTGAAGTGTCAATCAGTTGGGTGACACCATCTATTTTGGCACCGACATCGTTCTGGCTATTGTCAGAAATTGCATGGACATTGATAAGGTTTGCAAGCATCTCCTGCAACAGAACGCCCTCTTCAGGATGCGCAATTATCTGCGCATCTAACCAGATCATTGCATCGGCATACAGCGTGTTCACATCCTGACTGATGATCATATCGTAAGGATAAACACCAAACGGCAGTTCGAAGCCATCAGTCATTAGCGACAGCGCTGTTTCCTTGCGATAAGTACCCGCCTGCTCAGCAAAGCGGACAAAGTAGCTGTATGCAGCCGCTTCGCCATCTGTCAGCGAGAACGGATATGTTAACGGATCAGTATCGAGCCCAAACAGTTTCTCATGGGTCAATCCTGCGCCCAGTGTCTCTTCAGCCAGCAGCTCGACTGAACCACCAGCTACGGTGACATGGGTCTTTAACAGCGCTATATCGCCAGCCTTGGGGCTTGCATCGTCAGACATGAGGTGTGACGCAGCATTTCTGAGGATATCGGCTTGCGGGCTTGCATCACCTGTCATCACTGTTGCCATCAGGTCGTAGGCAATGAAGACCGCCTTGCCGAAACCATAAGCATTCAGCACTATAGCCGGTACATCTTCGCCAACCTTAACCCGATCCTCTTCGACATGGGTGAACTTGTAGCCACCGTAATCGATACCGGTCACCGGATTGTCAGCACAATCACTCATCAGTGCGTACGGACCCAGCTCGGTCAATGTGCCATGAGCATGATAAAGCTGTGCGGTAAGGCTATAAGCCTGACCAAGGTAACCCAGAGGCGCCGCAACACGCAGATTGATTGCATCGGCAGTCAAAGACTCGATTGAAAGGTTGCCGCTGAAATTATCCACCCTCTCCTGCTGTGCCAAGGAGACGGTCGTCTGCTCCTCATCAATGATCGTTACCTTCTTTCCTTTGGGAACCGACAACGACACCGCCAATCGGTCGCCATCGAGCAGTTCTGCCGGGATTTGGACATCCAGACTCCTGATCCCCTGGCACTGACTCTCACCGAGGATAACACCGGCGAGTTGGCCGCCGTCAAGGCGTGTCTTTAGGACCCGACCATACACCGACGTGCTGAGGTTCTCCGACAACGGACTCGGGTAAATCTGTGCATCTCTTTCACCATCATTCATCGGCAAAGAGCCAGTAAAGTCGACGCCAAAGAGTTCCTGCATAATCGGGTGCACACTGTTGCCCCACTGGGCGACCAGCAGCCCATCGCCGCGATAGACCGCTTCACGCAGTTCACGGCGGAAGCCAGCATTCACAGGCGTTTTCTGGTCGATAATCATAATCGTATTAAACAGACCGGAGCGGACTTTTGTCTGGAAGAGATCCTTGTCTGTCACCAGTTCATAGAAGATATCCCGACCAGCAAATGCCTGGGCAATCAGAGCTTGGACGTCGGCCGATGTATAGCTGGGCTGTGATTTGCCGTTGGCCTTATCTTCTTCAGCCCAAACCAGCACTCGCGCAGCAGTTAGAAGTTCGGTCTCGACCGTGACGTCCAGCAAGGTCAGCTCAACAGTCTGCTCCATTTCGACCTGACCGAGATTGTCGATACTGTAGAACTGTAACTGTTGTAAACCAGGCTCAACGGTATCGAGTCCGATCGAACCGGCATACTGCACCCAGGACGATTCGGCTCCGAAGCGGTAATAGGTCACAGCGACACCTGAGAAAGCATCCTGAGCTGTCAATGTCATCGTTGCCGTCGATGACAGGATCACCTGCTCACCAACCAGATAACTGATCCCTTCGAATGAGACGTCTGTGACCGGAGCGGTGTTGTCGACAATCAGTTCAAGCGACCTGTCTCCTTCTTGATGCTCCAGATAATCAATACTGCGATAAAGCAGTTGATGCGCACCTTCATCCGCGACGGTAAAGGGAGTCAGATATTCAGACCAGGCGGTATTATCGACCTGATAAGCTGTCGAGGCCACGCCTGAGTCATCATCTATCGCCGCGAGAGTGAATGCTGTCTGACCGCTGACGTAAAGCTTTCCGTCTGTTCCGACGTATTGCGGATCTCCGGCCGAGATATCGGTCTGGGGCGCAGCAGCATCGACTGTCAGAGAGACCTGCTTTATCCCTTCAGCGTGATCGAGCTGATCTCTGCTCAAGTACTCGATCAGATGCTCTCCAGACTCAGGCAGGTAGATAGTGTCGGAATAGACACGCCAATCGCCGCCATCAACCCGGTATTCGGTGCGATTGACACCGGATGAGTTATCGACGGCACTGATCGAAATCGGGCAGGCAGGATCGATATACCGGGTACCATCGGCATCCGTATATTGCTGCACACCGATGTTAATCGATGAAACAGGCGCCGTTGCATCGAGGACAAACGCGATCAGGTTGGTTGCCTCAACTGTGCCAAGCCGGTCGACGCCGCGATAATCGATCCGGTGGGCGCCCTCGGAGGTCACGGTTATCGGCTGCTGATAGAGCGTCCACTCGCCATCATCAATCCGATAGTCAATCCGTTCGACACCAGAGTACCCGTCCAGAGAGGCAAGGGTAAATGTCGTCGTCGCGTCGACATACAGTGTCTCAGCCGACTGATACCTGGGCTCGCTCAACGTAACACTCGATACAGGAGCTGAGTTATCGATCGTCAGGAGCAGTTGTTGGACCGCTTCCTGGTGGCCAAGAAGGTCGGTTGAGCGGATTGAAACCGTATGATCACCCTCACCAAGTGCGGACAAGGCAATCGATACCTTATACGGTTGCCAGTCGCTGGCATCGAGCTGATATTCAATCGAAGCAACACCTGCTCCACTCTCCGTTACATTCAGAAGAATGGAAGTTGCACCGTTGACATAGAGCTTTTCTCCGGAATCGAATTGCGGATCGGTAACAGTCGAAGCTGTCACCGGAGCAGAATCGTCAACCTCAACCTCTAGAGTCTGCACAGTTTGCACATTCCCAAGCTTGTCGGTAGCGCGATATTCGATCTGGTGCCTCCCCTCGCCACTGACAGAGAAAGTCTGTTCGAAAACCATCCAGTCACCACCATCGACACGATAGCTGATTGAGGCGAGTCCGGAATCGGCGTCTTCGGCATTAATACTAAACAGAGTCGCCGAAGAGACAAACAGAATATCCTGCCCGGCATATTGCGGGGCACCTACCGTCACGGTTGAAACCGGTGGGAGGTTATCGACCAGAACCGGATGTATCTGGATTTGTTCCTGATGATTCAGAGAATCGACACTGCGGAAGCTGACGGTATGCGCACCCTGATCCGCAATGGTAAACGGTTCATAAAGAGTCCACTCACCAGCATCGATCCGATATTCCGTGCGGGCAACGCCGCTGTATGAGTCGGTTGCTGTCAGAATGAACTGCGTCGTCGAGGTAACATAGCTGTTGTCAGAGTCAAACACATCCCCTGCTTTGCTCAGAACGGTCACTGGCGGGGTATTGTCCACCGTGAAGAGGGCCTCCCGGGCCATCTCTGCGTTACCAGCACTATCCGTCGCAAAATAAACCAGAGCATGTATCCCTTCAGCCAGATCGACCAGGGAAAGCGGCCCGCTATAGGTTGCAGCAGTCCCTGAATCCAGGCTGAACTCAATCTTGGAGACAGGCGTTGGGGAGACGCCCGGATCGGTTGCAGAGAGGGTGGCCGTCGTCTGGCCCGTTACGAACAGACCATTCGTTGCTTCAAATTTGGGCTGACTCCATACGGCACTGCTCTCCGGCGGCGTTTTGTCGATAACAAAGGTGAGTTCGTCTGTTGATCTGTTCCCTGCCCTGTCGACAACATCGACAGTCAGTCGATAGTCGCCTTCCTCAATCAATGTTGTTGCAGAGACGAATGGCTGACCATTTAGGGTGATCGTCTGACTTTGCAGGTTAAGCTCCACAACATCGACGACCGGTGTCAGATCAGTATTGTAAAAAGAACCCTCGGTCACACCGCTGATCGTAATAGCCGGAAGAGTTGTATCCATCGTGAAATTGATCGTCTCGACAGACTGATTCCCGGCTTTATCGATCGCACTGACAACCAGCACGTACACCCCTTCGTCACCGATAACGGTGCCAGAGAGATAGGTCTGACCATTCAGAGTGATCGACTGGCTTTGCAGATACAGCTCCGCAACGCCTATGACCGGTGTCACATCAGTATTGTAAAAAGAGCCATCGGTCACACCGTCAATCGCAACAACCGGAGCGGTTTTATCGATCACAAAGCGGACGGTTTCACTGCTCTGGTTGCCCGCTTTATCGATTGCACGAACGACCAGCTCATACGTCCCTTCGTCACTGATCAGAGTGCCGGAAGAATAAGGCTGGTCATTCAGGGTGATTGCGCTCTCCAGAAGAGAGCTGTCCGCAATGGTGATCTGCGGCAGCAGATCCTGCTGGGCGTATGAATCATCTGTCACCCCTTCTACAACAATCGTCGGCACTGTGAGGTCGATCGTGAAGTGAACGGTTAATTCAGCGGTCCGTTGAGCTTTGTCGGTCGCCGAAATATGGAGCGTATAGTCACCTTCAGCGGTAATCGGTGTCCCGGTAAGGTATGGCTGAGAATTTAATGTAATAATCGTCAGACCATCCTCCAGACCGAGGTCATCAATCTGGATATCAGGGGTGGTGATTTCATTATAGAATCCGCCGTCAGTCAGATTGGTCACAAAGATTTGCGGCGGAGCCTGGTCAACCGTGAAGTTGACCCGTTCGGTTGCGCTGTTGTCGGCAACGTCGGTGACCGTTACGGTCAAACTGTACAACCCATCGCTATCGATTAATGACCAATCGTACGGAGCATCATTGAGCAGAGCGACCTGGCTGGCCGTATTACTCTCGACCAGAGTCAATTCCGGCTGAACCGGAGCAGCATAATAACCCCCATCAGTAACGCCGTTGAAACCGATAACCGGCGGCACATCGTCAAGCGCCGTCACAGCGATAAATACGCCAGAACTTTCGTTGCCGAAAGAATCGTAGGCGGTGACCCGCAGGCTCTGTTCCTGCCCGATTGACAAACTGCCTATTTCGATACTGGTCGCAAGCGGATTATCGACAAAGCCGAGCAGCGTCGGGTCGGCATACACCCTGAACCCAGCGATATCGGCTGTCACTGAGGTATCCCAGGTCAGGCGTACCTTCCCGGTATCATCCCCGACAACATCATAAGCGTTCAGGTTGTTGACATTTGCAGGCGGCTCGTTGATCGCGATATGGATTGCGGATTCACACTCGGCAAAATCGCCGGGAGCGGTCGATTGTTCAAGCACCTCGCCATAAGGTTTTACGCCATTACCATTCGCTATCTCGCAAATATTCGCCATAACCAGATTGGCAGATTCAAGCGCCGCCCCGGCCTCTGCCAACGTCATCCCGATCAGATCAGGGACCGTGGTGGTACAGCGCAGGGAAACGGCTGTGCCGATATTGTAATCAAGAGGATAGGTCATGCCGCCATCCAGCAGCATAACGCCGGTTAAAGAGAGGGATATTTTCTCAGCGGCGACCCGGGAGCCGACTTTCAGGG
>JACUTX010000415.1 GCA_014859615.1 Desulfuromonadales bacterium
ACAACACCTTTGAACAGAATCGGTACGGGAACGTTATTCTCGGCGAAGAGGTTCCTGATGATTTTCGACTACCAGGCAATTACTGGGGATCAACAGAGCCGGAACAAATTGCTGCGACTTTTTATGATGGCAGGCGTGATGAAGCGATCGGCCGGGTTATCTTTACCCCTTTTTTGCCTAAGCCGGCAGTTGGCAGCGGAGGGGTATGGAGCCGATAATCGATCGTGGCTGGCAGGATCGGAGTGAAAATACAGATCTTCGCACCATTGAACTTCTGAGCAGAGACCTGAAGATTTCACCTGTCACAGCACGAATTATGGCGTCGCGCGGTATTGATACATCTGAAAACGGTGAAAATTTTCTTAACGGCAAACTCTCGCTTCTCCCCGACCCGTTTTTGATGCGCGGGATGGAAGAGGGGGTCGAGAGACTCCTGCAGGCGATCCGTGCCAAGGAGAAAATTGCGATTCATGGTGATTATGATGTCGATGGCATTTCAGCCACGACACTGCTGGTTGACTTTTTCATCGGGCTCGGCGTCACAGTCGATTATCATATCCCGCTTCGTTTAAAAGATGGTTATGGCCTGTCAGCCGAAGCGATAGCGTTGGCGGCTGCGGCCGGGGTAACTGTTATTATCTCTGTCGACTGCGGAATTTCAGCGTATCAGGAAGCCATTTTGGCAGCTGATCTCGGGATTGATCTGATCATTACGGATCATCATCAACCGCCCGAACAGCTCCCGGCAGCGTTTTCGATCATCAATCCTCATCAGCGCGATTGTCAATTCCCGGATAAGATGTTGGCGGGAGTCGGCGTCGCTTTTTTTCTTCTGGTCGCGTTGCGTTCGCGTCTGCGTCAGGAAAATTTTTTTACGACGCAGAATCAGGAACCGGATCTGCGCTATGCTCTCGATCTGGTTGCCCTCGGCACCATTGCCGATGTTGTGCCGCTTCAGGGGGTGAATCGGCTTTTGACCCGGATCGGACTGCAGGTCATGACCGGCAAAAAGAGGGTCGGGCTGCAGGCACTGATGCGTGTGGCCAAGGTTGATAAAGTCG